>NZ_LWEY01001090.1:0-1011 GCF_001634935.1 Oleiphilus sp. HI0043
TCCAGGTCATCAGATAACAAAATTTCAAACCTGATACCGATAAAAGGGTTAGTTTTATATTCATATTCCCTAGGAAATGTTGTGCCAATATTCAACTGATAGAAAAACCAGCCTTTATACAAATTACGTCGATAGCGAATTTGCGCAAAATACTCTGATACAACGGTATGATGCTGTCGTTCATCGGCAGAAAATCCAAACGAGTATTCCAGCGCTCGCCGCTGATTGATGTCATGGAAAAAAGCAAGGTTTTGAACGTATCGCCTGTGTCCGTACCTTTCATACCAAACAACGGAAGACTGTAGACGAAGCAGATAAAAGTCACCAACCAAGCGATCAAAATCGAAAGATGATCGGGCTCCTGCCCCCCGGCTTTCATACCAAAACAACTCTGGAGAGAAAGTTAATGACCACTTTTCTGACAAACTCCAGCTACGAATTCCTCGAGCCCTTGAAAATATATCGGGGTCCAAATTTGCTTTAAGCCCCCAGTCAAAGGAAAGGCGATCCCAATGGCGTGCATCAAATAAAAGCCTAAAACTTGCATTAATGCCATCCTCACCGGACTCTTCACTCAAGGAGGACCTAGTACTCTCCTGATCCACGGAGTTTTCTGCTTCTTCATCTTCACTTTCCAAAATAAAACGAAAACGTCTTTTTGTTATGGGTAAATCTAAACTAAAACGCAATCTATGAAGCGCTTCTGTCCCATAGTATTTCGACTCACCTAAGCCCAAATAAAGTTTTACATAACTTTGATTGTGATCTGAAATGGCTTCTAGATCACCCATCAAACCATCAATATATGCGCCTAAAGCAACGATATCTCCGGCCAATGCTCTGCGTTTTGTTTCAATCCAGGAGATAGTCGAATTATCGAAGTAAGGGGAGCCCTCTGCTATCTCATCTTGAGCGCTTGAGTCACCCTCATAGGAAGCTGGCAAGGCGATGTCGGTCTTTTTGAGTTCATTAGCATCGACATAAGAAATGCGCCACGATAACAACACACAG
>NZ_LWEY01001091.1:0-424 GCF_001634935.1 Oleiphilus sp. HI0043
CTCCTAGCTCTACAATGACACCAGTGGCGGTGAGCAGTCGAACGCCTCTCAAGGCTTGTATCGCTTTCACAACCGGATAATATCGCCATTGCTTCACGTGATGGGCGAGTTCATTGTCCAGACGCTCTAGTCGAGCATTGCGTTCTGAAATGGTTTGAATCATCTCTTGCAAGACAAATTGCTGACTAGGATGAGGTAAGATGATCTCTGTTAACCAACGAAGGTGTTTTAAGCTCCAATTTGATTTGCCTGAATAGTTAATATGGTTTCTGAGCAGCAAGGCTTTTAGCTGGAAACGTGCATTATTCAAATCATGCATTGCACGCTCACGTGCTCGAGATAGATCTCGTATTGCTTCATCTGCGGGTTCAGGAACGTAAATCGGATCAAGGTCGCCATTACGAACCAAACGAGCTAAATCTTG
>NZ_LWEY01001092.1:0-857 GCF_001634935.1 Oleiphilus sp. HI0043
TACTTATTACGTCGTGGTGCCTGTCTTCAGTCTATGCTCGTGGATCAATGTACTGCTAGCTCATTGCCAACCTAACGCCTTCGGTGATTGCACCACAGCCGCTGCTTGATCTTTTGCATTGACGCTAAACTTGTTCATGTATTATTCCTTATCTACTTAAGCGGGTACGCGTGAGATTCGTGTTTTTGGATCTATTCTGGGTAAGGTGACTTCCTTCGAGATTGACCAGATATAAGCTATCAGTTCTCGTGCGATCGCCGTTACCACGACACTTCGATGTTTACCTTTGTGTATTAGTCGTTGATATCGTCTACATAATCTCTGTTGTGCTTGCCAAGCTTGATCAATTACCTCTTTCGGCAATCCTTCCTGCCTGAGCTGTAATTCCTTCGATATCTTTGCGGGATAGCGATAGCTATGTGCAGCCTCAACTAACAATCTCCTCGCTCGCCCATTTCCACACTTGGTGATCGCGCCTAAGTGTCGTTTTCCTCCACTTGAATGTTCGGAGGGCGTCGTTCCGATATAACTCATCAGTTTTCTAGGGCTATCAAATCGTGTTAAGTCTCCTAGCTCTACAATGACACCAGTGGCGGTGAGCAGTCGAACGCCTCTCAAGGCTTGTATCGCTTTCACAACCGGATAATATCNCCATTGCTTCACGTGATGGGCGAGTTCATTGTCCAGACGCTCTAGTCGAGCATTGCGTTCTGAAATGGTTTGAATCATCTCTTGCAAGACAAATTGCTGACTAGGATGAGGTAAGATGATCTCTGTTAACCAACGAAGGTGTTTTAAGCTCCAATTTGATTTGCCTGAATAGTTAATATGATTTCTGAGCAGCAAGGCTTTTAGCT
>NZ_LWEY01001093.1:0-417 GCF_001634935.1 Oleiphilus sp. HI0043
CAACGTAGGCCACGTGTTTTTGTGGCCGGAGTGATGTTTGATGAACTGGTTAGATGTTTTAGAACACCCAACTACACCAAACACCACGTTAAAACCTTTGTACTTGCCCAGAGACAAAAACACCCTAGATGGCGACTTTACCGGACTCCCTAGGAACACACCACCAACGAAACCTCTACAAATTAAAATGTACCTGAGAAGCTTAAACAGCGGAGCGGAACAGTTGGAAACCGTGCCACCTACCTTAATAATTTAAACGGAGGAATGCTCGATAAGAAACGAGCATTCCCTGCAGAATATTGAGCCCTAAACCTTAAGAGCCAAAAAACATTTAACGCTTAGCTAAACGGAGAGGTGAACTGGCGACTTTTTTGAGTGTTTTTCAAAAAAGGTGTCAGTTTGCCGAGTCCGTTTGAG
>NZ_LWEY01001094.1:0-382 GCF_001634935.1 Oleiphilus sp. HI0043
AAGTGGATTGTTATAAATAACCACCTAGGTAACCGCACTACTAACCAGTAGCAGCACAGGATATCTAATAAAAGCGGCCAAAGAGCCGGCCACTGTTATTAGCTACCTGTGTGCAAGGCGTTAAATGTTTTTTGGCCTTTAGGTTTAAGGCTCAATACTCGGCAAGGAGTGCTCGTTTCTTTTCATACATTCCTCCGTTTAAGTTTTTAGGGTAAGTGGCACGGTTTCCCGCTGTTCCGCTCCGCTGTTTAAGTTTCTCAGGTACATTTTAATTTGTAGAGGCTTCGTCGGTGGTGTGTTCCTAGGGAATCCGGTAAAGTCGTCAACTTAATTATTTTAGCCACAGGCAACGAACTAAAGTTCCGCCTTCGGCTACACAACG
>NZ_LWEY01001095.1:0-592 GCF_001634935.1 Oleiphilus sp. HI0043
ATGGGGCAATCATTGCGACGCAGCCTATTTTGGGAATATTATTCTTTCAAAGGAAAGTGTTGACGAATTGGCGTCGCGAGACCCTGGGGAACACATAACAAGTTGGTCAACATGACGCCTGGCGGCGCATGTCACCAAGGCGTTAAATGTTTTTTGGCTCTTAAGGTTTAGGGCTCAATATTCGGCAGGGAGTGCTCGTTTCTTTTCATACATTCCTCCGTTTAAAGTTTTAGGGTAGGTGGCACGTTTTCCCACTGTTCCGCTCTACTGTTTAAGCTTCTCAAGCACATTTTAATTTGTAGAGGCTTCGTCAATGGTGTGTTCCTAGGGAATCCGGTAAAGTCGCCATCTGCGGTGTTTTTGTCTCTGGGCAAGCACTTTGGTTTTAACGTGGTGTTTGGTGTAGTTGGGAGTTCTAAAACATCTAACCAGTTCATCAAACATCACTCCGGCCACAAAGAAACGTGGCCTGCGTTGGACGCACGATAGAGCCGTGCGCCGTTTATAAAAGCGTTAGAACTTTTTAATCAGATTGTAGCTCAACCTAAAATGGATATAGAAAAAAAAGAATTTTGGGGTACAACGAAAGCTT
>NZ_LWEY01001096.1:0-1985 GCF_001634935.1 Oleiphilus sp. HI0043
TGAGACTCAATCGATTCGACAATAGATACCAAAGGAAAAATATATACCTGCTGACCAACACGAATTAGCTGACCATCCAAAATTGCCAGAGTCAGTGGCAAGCGTATCGAGAACATACTCCCCTTGCCTGGAGTCGACTCAACCTCGACCGAACCATTTAAGTCCTGTATATTTCTGCGCACAACATCCATACCAACGCCACGCCCCGAAATATCGGTAACTTCTGCAGCAGTTGAAAATCCAGGCTGGAAAATTAAGTCGTGAATTTGCTCTGGTTCAAGATGATCGTTAGGCGAAACAAGACCGTTTTCGATTGCTTTCGATAAAATTCGATCTTCATTGAGGCCGGCACCGTCATCAATAATCTGAATAACAATGTTACCGCCCTGGTGAAATGCGTTAAGGGTAATCTTACCGGTTTCATCTTTGCCAGCGGCAAGACGCGCTTCTGGCGACTCTAAACCGTGGTCAAGTGAGTTTCGAACAAGGTGAACAAGAGGGTCGCCTATTCTTTCCATCACTGTTTTATCCAGTTCAGTTTGCTCACCAAGCAGAACAAGCTCAACTTTCTTTTCAAGACTCTTACTAATATCGTGAACGAGGCGAGGGAAACGTGAAAATGCAAAACTAATAGGAAGCATCCTAATACGCATGACACTCTCTTGAAGCTCTCTGGTATGAAGACTTAGCTGCTCTAAACCTTCCATCAACTTCGGCATCATATCGACCGTAAAGTCTTTGCCCAGTTCATTTAGCATTGACTGGGTAATTACAAGCTCGCCGACCATATTGATCAGGCTATCGATTTTGTCTGTGCCTACACGGATTGAAACGCTTTCAGGCTTACTTTCCTTTTTAACAGGCGCTGGCGCTTTACTCGCTTTCTCAACACTGGCACTAGATTCAACACTCGACTTAGACGCGGGCACATCTTCTGTCTTAACTGCTGAAACACCAACCGCAGCTTCAGCAACAACCGCTGGCTCTGCTGCTTCAGCATTTACCTCAGACTCTTCAGAAGCTTGCGAATCAATTTTCTCAATTCGAATATCCGAGTCATCAACGACCCACTCAAAGACTTCGTCTATTTGAGCTCTTTCGGCATCACCCTTAAGTACAATATTCCAAGCTAGATAGCATGCTTCGGGGTCTAGCGAGCCAAGTTCTGGCAGCTCATCAACAACACTGGAAACCTCGACTTCACCCAACTCAGACAGTTCACGAAACATACGTACTGGGTCATTACCAGTGCGCAAGACATCTGCGTCGGGTTTAAAATAGATAGTCCAACCATCAGAACCTTCGTCGGTTTCCTCGCTAGGACTTTCACAGTTTTCTGCTGTTTCACTGCCACCTTCCAGCAGAGCGTTGAACTGTACTCGCAACTCATCTGCCAACTTGGTTTCGCAGCTTTGACCGGCCTCAAGCTCATTGATCATAGTTCGGATACAGTCGACAGACTTCAGAAACAGATCGACATGATCCACTTCCATAACAAACTGGTCTGAACGAATAAGATCAAGCAGCGTTTCTACAACATGTGTAAATTCAGCAATCTCATTAAAACCAAAGGTACCACTACCACCCTTAATCGAGTGTGCAGCCCTGAATATTTCGTTTATCGCTTCAGAATCGAGATTCGAGATATCGATATTAAGAAGCGCAGACTCCATAACATCAAGCCCTTCATAACTCTCTTCGAAAAACACCTGATGAAACTGACTTAAATCAACACTCATTGTATTGGCCTGTCTACGCGTAGTTACATTAACGATTTTTTGTTCTTGGTAGCGCTGTACATTACAGAGGTAAAGCTTAGCCCATTACTTTCTTGATAGTCGCTAATAGCTGCTCTGGGTTAAACGGTTTTACCAACCAACCCGTAGCGCCAGCATTTTTACCCTGCATTTTCTTATCGCCAGCTGATTCGGTGGTCAACATTAAGATTGGAGTAAACTTATAATCCGGTAAGGTTCTGAGGTTCT
>NZ_LWEY01001097.1:0-1014 GCF_001634935.1 Oleiphilus sp. HI0043
AGACTATGCGATTAGACGGAAATTCCTGATTGCTGATAATTACTTCATCACCTGCTTGCCATTCAATGCCATAGGCAATCATTGACAGTGCCTCGGAGGTGTTTTTTGCCAGTGCGATTTCATGGGTAGATGATAGGCCGATTAACTTGGCCAAGCGCTCGCGCAGTTCTTGCTCGACCTGTAACCATTGAGGGTAGTGCTGAGCGCCGCTGTAAACATTTTCTTTGGCGAACCTGGCAACGGCTAGCTCCGTACATGCAGGCCAAGGGCTTACCGCAGCGTGATTCAGGTAGCATAATTCCTTGTCTTGAGGGAATTGTGTTTCAGCTTGGGGGAAATGGGTAAAGCTTGGCATGTTGACACCGTTTTGAGCTTGTTGGACCGGGAGAAGCTCTGATGATATACGAAATAAGATGGCATTTTAATGTTTTCGTATCTGATCAGGGCATTCTTTAAAACGCCGATGTCGATGGAGACTAAAGCAGTGCCGACAGAGCTTTCTTTTGTTAAGCTGTTCTGCCTGATTCAAAGCTTGCGTTTATAGCGAGCTTTGTGGCGAGTGTATGTGGAAGGTTTTGTGAATTTATCGGTAAAAGCTATGCAAGCTCAGCGCATAGATCTTTGGCTCTGTTCCGTTGAACGTATAAATGTGGCGTCTCATATTGATGAGTTTCTTGCTCTTTTGAGTGAGGACGAACGTGTGCGATACGAACGTTTTGTCTTTGAAAAAGATCGTCATGTATATCTCGTATCGCGCTATCTCTTACGCACCTTGCTTAGCCGATATCTCCCCGGGAATTCACCTAAAACATGGTGCTTTAATTATAATGATTACGGTAAACCTGAATTGCCGAATTACCCGCTGAGCTTTAATTTGTCGCATTCTGACAATCATATCGTACTGGCTTTTTCTCGTGATGAGGTGTTGGGGGTGGACATTGAATCGCATAAGCGTGAGGTTGATTTTCAGCCTTTGGCCAAATACTCGTTTTCAACCAAGGAATACGCCCAGAT
>NZ_LWEY01001098.1:0-3718 GCF_001634935.1 Oleiphilus sp. HI0043
GTGGGTCATAACGCAACCTTTGACCACAACTTTGTCTTTGCCGCAGCAGAAAGAGCCAATATTAAGCGCAACCCTTTTCACCCCTTTTCGACATTTGATACAGCAACGCTGTCGGGTTTGGCATATGGCCAAACCGTTCTCGCAAAAGCCTGTGGAGCGGCAGGAATTGAATTTGATGGGAAAGCCGCTCATACCGCAANGTATGATACGGAGAAGACAGCAGAACTATTCTGCAAGATAGTCAATAAGTGGCAACACCTCGGCGGCTGGCCCCTGTCCTCTTAAGCACTTTCTACTAAGATAAGCCAGACAGCAGCTGCGCGCTTCAGATATCGCCACCTAGGGTTTGTTCGTCTGGCTTTGTTTCCTGGGCCATACCAAACTAAACTTCGCTCCACCCATATCACTTCTGCCCAAGAAGGCTTGCCCCCCATGCCAATAAAGAATACGGCGTACAATTGACAAGCCTAGGCCATAACCCCCTGAAGCACGTGTGCGACTATCGTCCAAACGCGCAAACGGCGTAAAGACAGACTCCCAATCTTCCTCTGGAATACCAGGGCCATCGTCTTCAACATCTACACGACATGTCTCTGCATCAAAAGAGCAAACAACTTTTACCCTTCCTTGAGCATAGCGTGTCGCATTACCAACAAGGTTTTGAATCGAACGATGTATATAACGTGTTTCAACCTCTGACATTTTCCATACATCAGAGCCCTCTTTAAACTCAGAGAAAATACTCATATCTGGCTTAACAAGGCCTTGCTCGGAAACAACTTGATCAACAATTGCGCTAATATCAGCTTCCTGAAATGCCAAGATTGGCCCGCCCTGCTCAAGTCGAGCATAGGTCAATATCTCATCAATTAATTCGTCAAGCTCCTGAATATCGCCATCGATCCCCTTTACTTGCTTTTGCAATGCTTCCTCGGAGGGACAGTCTTCAATCATTTGTACACCAAAGCGTATTCTAGCAACAGGGGTTCTAAGCTCATGCGATACAGCATGGATCATTTCTTTCTGCACATACATCAGGCGCTGTATATGGTCGGCCATACTATTGAAAGCACCACCTAAGCGACTGATCGCATCTTCACTTCCCGCCCCGGATACACGAGCATCTAGCTCACCTCGCGAAATACGACTTGCCGCTGTTTCAATAGAGCGTAAACGGCGACTGAACCCCTCTACCAGGTAATAAACAAAGAGCATAAGCACTGCAACACACAGGGAAACCAGTGCAACGAACAAAATAAATGAAAAACCGGAGAACACTTCACCATACTCTAGACGAAGCAGTTCTCCGCTCTTCAAGCGCACATAACTAAATAAACCATCTTCATCAAGACCGTCATGAAAACCCTGTTTGGCAATATCATTTAATACTAACTGAGAACTTACCGAACTCGTCTCTTCCAATTTAGCAATCGAGACATTAAGCAGTGATTCAATGCTTTCAAGCTTGCTCAACTCCGTCGCATCAACCAGTAATTCGCTTACAAGAAGACGAAAAAGTGCTGAAAACTGCTTATCGCGCAAAGACTCAAAAACTAACAACTGCTCGCTAGAATTTTGCTGCTGGATAATCGCTCTAAGGTAGTCACCTTCCAGGGACACAAGCAGTCGTCCATACATCAAACGCTCTTGCTCTACCGCACTTAGACCTAATGATTCATAATCAGATAGGTAAGTATGTTCAGGCAGCTTTGAATGATCTTCACTGATTACACGGGATAGTTCGGTCATAGGAGTAACCAGCAAATCATGCCAGTAGTGCTCTTCCCTAACCTGATTAGAGACTTTAACCAGACCAAGACTAAAAAGGCCTAGCACAGTGATCACTGAAACTAGGCCAATAAAAATACGAATTAGAATTTTCTTCAAAACCAAAACTCTTTAAATAATTTGGCAAGCCGAGCTTGAGAGACTTATAAACTAAGCCTCTTTTACAAACAAATAGCCCTTGCTTCGAACTGTCTTGATCCTTCGTGGGTGAACCGGATCATCACCTATTTTCGGACGAATTCTAGAGACTCGAACATCAATCGAACGATCTTGACCATCATATTCGATACCGCGCAAGTTAGTAAAGATTTCTTCACGGCTCAGCACGTTACCTGCATTACTGGATAATAACCAAAGTAAGTCAAACTCTGCACTGGTTAAATCGATACTTTCATCGTCCAACCATGCCTCTCGCATTGAGCTATCAACAACCAGGTTGTTAAATACCAAGCGGGTCGCATCAGCTGCCTGACCTGACTCTGCACCAGCATCTGATGATTGGTCAACATGCTCATTAATCCGACGAAGTAAGGCGCGAATTCTTGCTAGCAGAACCCTAGGACGAACAGGCTTAGACATATAATCATCGGCCCCCATTTCCAAACCTAGTACCTGATCTAGATCGTCAGTTCGCGCAGTCAACATAAGAATCGGTCCATTATAATTAGGACGCACCTTACGACATATTGACAAGCCATCCTCACCTGGAAGCATCAGATCCAACACTACCAGATCAGGCTTTTCATTGACGATACGATCAACTGCATGAGAGCCATTACCTTCAACCGAAACGACAAGCCCATTACTCTCCAAGTATTCCTTGGTGAGATCAGCTAAACGCTCATCGTCTTCAACTATTAAAATTCGCCAAGCGTCGTTTTGTTGTTCAACTTCCATCTGTATTTTCTTATCTTAGTTCGTGATTTGGGATTGCATGGAGACCCGAAAGGTACTGATATTCCATACATTTTTCCGTTATGTAACAGTAAGTATATATGCAGCTTCAAAAAACACATGAAAAATTGCATATTTTTTATTCTAGCTAAATTTTACGCAGCTTCGACCACTTCGATTATCTCAATCTCAAAATTGAGAACCAAGCCTGCTAAAGGGTGGTTTGCATCAACCAGGACGAAGTCTTTTTCTACTTTAACAACCTGAACAACCTGCGCATCAGAGCCGGTATTGGTCTGGAACTTCATACCTTCTACAACATGCTCTACTCCTTCAAAAGCTGACATAGGTACTTTTGACACAAACTCCGGGTTATGCGCACCATAAGCCATTTCTGGCGGCACCTGCACTTCCAAGCGATCACCCGCTTGCCTCCCCTTTACAGCTTCTTGAAGCCCTCGAATCACGGAAGCACCACCAATCTCAATTACCATTGGTTCGCCACCTTCTGAAGTATCGACTACTTGCCCATCATCATTCTTCAACCAATAGTTAACTTTATATACTTGCCTTTCTGCCATTATTTATCACTCTTGTTAATCAGACCGGCTTGCCAACCAATCTACAGCTATGCGCCAGGTATTTTGCGGCGCTTTGTTACCAGCAAAGACGCCCGCATGCCCACCCGGAACAACACAAAACTCTTTATCTTCTGAAGAGACTATATCCAAAACCTTGTGCGCAGCACTTACACTCACCAAATTATCAGACTCGCCTGCAAATGCCAGAATCGAGCATCTAATTTGATTAAACTCGGCCATCACCTTTCCAATACGCATTTTTCCTTTAGCCATGGTGTTATTGATCATCATATGAACCGCCATTTCCCGAATGGTACGCCCTGGATAATCTACCATGTCGTCAAACCACTTGCTCATAGTCAGACTTTCTTCCAAATACTCCCTATCCCATAAATTCAAAAACTTCTCATACGTATTAATCACTGAGCCCATTGGGTTAGTTAATTTAAACACTA
>NZ_LWEY01001099.1:0-939 GCF_001634935.1 Oleiphilus sp. HI0043
GATGGCAATGGCCAAGGTGATGCCTGCGACATTGATAGTGATGGTGACGGTGTATTGAACACCATGGAAGAAGCTCAGGGTACTTCACCTACAGATGCCGATTCTGATGATGATGGTAGCAATGACGGTGTCGATAACTGCCCAGCAATTGCTAATGCTGATCAGCGTAACTCAGATGATGATGCTGAAGGTGATGCTTGTGATTTGAACGATGACAATGACGCTGTTGATGATGATGCGGATAATTGCCCAACGGTTCCGAATGATGATCAAGCTGATGCCAATGAAGATGGAGTGGGTGATGTTTGTACTGCTGATGAAGATCAGGACGGTATTCCAGATACGGTAGATAACTGCCCTGCGGTGGCAAACCCAGTTCAGGAGAACGCTGATCATGATGCACAAGGCGATGCCTGTGATAACGATGATGACAACGATTCGATTGAAGATGCTAGTGATAACTGCCCGGTTAAGGAGAATGCTGACCAACTTGATCTAGATGGGGATCAGATTGGTGATGTGTGTGATCCGGACTCTGATGGTGATGGCGTTGAAAATCTAGTCGATAATTGCCCATTAATCGTTAACGCGAACCAGGAGAATACTGATCAGGATGGTCAGGGTAATGCTTGTGACTTAGATGATGATAACGATGGCGTATCCGATGAGAATGAAGCGGCTCAAGGTACGGACCCACTGTTAGCGGATAGTGACGACGATGGTAGTCACGATGGAGATGATAACTGCCCGCTAATCGCTAATGAAGAGCAGAAAGACACAGACTCTGATGGCTTGGGTAACGCTTGTGACACCGATGATGATGGCGACACGATTGCTGACGATGTCGATAACTGTCCACTCGATAGTAATGTTGGACAGGCAGATAGCGATGAAAATGGTGTTGGTGACGCGTGTGATGTGCCTTCAGTAGCTTTGTTC
>NZ_LWEY01001100.1:0-2011 GCF_001634935.1 Oleiphilus sp. HI0043
CCAGTATGGTTTTCCTATTTGTGAATACCCTTTTGCCGAAGTTGCAAAAGAGCTGGACATAAAAGAATCAGAGTTGATCGACCGAGTTGAGAAGATGCGTGCCGATAAAACGCTAACGCGCTTTGGCCCAATGTACCATGCAGAGCAGTTGGGTGGTGCACTGTCACTTGCGGGTATGGCGATACCGGAAGAGCGCTTTGATGAAGTAGCTGAAATCGTCAATGGCTTTCCCGAGATTGCTCACAACTACAAACGGACTCACGAATTGAATATGTGGTTTGTGATTGCAACTGAGGAACAGGAAGGTAAAGGGCGAGTGATCGAAGAAATTGAACGTCAGACAGGATTTAAGGTCTACGACATGCCGAAGAAGGAGGAGTTCTATGTTGGATTCTATCTCGACCTCGAATGATTTTTATCGCCCTCAAGCGGAGGACTTACCTATGGAGGAGGAAGAAAACTACTCACTATCGAGTATAGATCGCGAGTTGATCGTCTTGACTCAGGAGGGTTTGCCTCTTGCCCCACGACCTTATCATGTGCTGGGTTTGATGTTGAATATATCTGCCGATGAGGTGATGGCGCGTCTGCAACGTATGTTAGATGAAGGGATTATTCGAAGAATCGCTGCAGTACCCAATCACTACAAACTGGGCTTTAAAGTAAACGGTATGACTGTGTGGGATGTGCCCGACGAAAAGGTGAGTGAATTAGGACAAGCTTTGGGCGATTTATCCTTTGTTAGTCACTGTTATCACAGGCCCCGCCACTTACCGCTATGGAGGTATAACCTCTTTGCCATGGTTCATGGTAAAACTAAACAAGAAGTTGCGAAATATATAGAGCAGATCAATCAGCTATTGGGTGATGACTTACGAGCGAGCGATGCGCTCTACAGTACCAAAATATTAAAAAAGACCGGTCTACGAATCGGTCAGAGAGAAGCGCCACCTAGCGCTAAAAAGACCTGAACAGAGACCAATAGAATAAGGCGGAGTGCCATGTTTAGAATTAGCCAGTACATGAAAATTCTGCACGATCAAACGCCATTAGGGCCATTGCGAAAGCCGCCAGGACCCGTCGTTATCTGGAACCTGATTCGGCGTTGTAACCTAACCTGCAGGCATTGCTATTCCATTTCGGCAGATACTCACTTTCCAGGCGAACTAAGCACCGAAGAAGTCTTTACCTTGATGGATGATTTAAAGGCTTACGGTGTACCCGTCTTGATTCTTTCGGGCGGGGAGCCTTTGCTTCGGGATGATATCTTTGAAATTGGAAAAAGAGCGAAAAGCATGGGCTTTTATGTTGGCTTGTCGAGCAACGGTACCCTAATCGACGAAGACAACATTAAGAAAATAGCTGAAGTTGGTTTTAATTATGTCGGTGTCAGCATCGACGGCTTGCGTGAAAATAATGATGAATTTCGCCAGATGCAGGGTGGTTTTGATGCGGCCTTAAACGGAATTAAACTCTGTCGAGAGAACGGTATTAAAGCTGGCTGGCGCTTTACACTGACGGAACAAAACAGTGACGATTTAACTGCGCTGCTCGATATAATGGACGAGCATGGCGTAGAGAAGTTTTACTTATCCCACCTTAACTATTCCGGCCGTGGTAAGCGCAACAGTAAGCGTGATGCCTATTTTCAGACAACGCGTGAAGCTATGGATCTGCTATTTGACCGAGCCTGGAATGATGTTGTTTCTGGCAAGGTGACTGAATATGTTACCGGGAACAATGACGCTGACGGTGTTTACCTACTTCAGTGGGCTGAAAAGCGTTTTCCAGAACGTGCGCCACTGTTAAGAGAGCACCTTGAACGCTGGGGGGGTAATTCTTCAGGAATTAATATTTCCAATATCGACAACTTGGGAAATGTTCACCCCGATACTTTCTGGTGGAGTCATCACCTGGGTAATGTCAAAGAACGCCCGTTTTCAGATATTTGGCAAAATACCGACGATGAATTAATGCTGGGGCTACGCATGAGTCCACGTCCTATTGAGGG
>NZ_LWEY01001101.1:0-21100 GCF_001634935.1 Oleiphilus sp. HI0043
TATGTTATCTCCAACTTTTGACTTTAGAGTCTCATGCATATGTTCGAGTTGACGACCGGAAATCTCAGCCAGTGTTTCGCTGTGCATATTTTCGGGGAATAACAGTAGCAGGTTCATCTAATTGTTATTCGCTTACAGGTTCTTCGTTGCGCTTCTTTTCGACGAGTTTTGAAAACAGCACTCCGACTTCAAAGAGAGCCCACATTGGAACTGCTAAAAGAGTTTGCGAAATAACATCTGGAGGCGTCAATAACATACCGATAACGAAGCAGCCAACCACGATGTAAGGGCGTTTTTCACTTAGGCTAGCTGAGCTGGTAATACCTGCCGCAACCAAAATAATGGTTGCGATTGGGATTTCGAAGGCTAAACCAAATGCGAAGAATAGCTTTAGAATGAAGTCAAGATAGCGACTGATATCGGTCATTACAGTGACGCCTTCAGGTGCGGCACTGGTGAAAAAGCCAAACACTAAAGGAAAGACGACAAAGTAAGCGAATGCCATGCCGAGATAGAACAATATTATGCTCGATAGCAGTAAAGGATAGGCGAGCCGTTTTTCGTTCTCATAGAGTGCAGGTGCGATAAAACCCCATATTTGAAAGAGCACATAAGGCATTGATATAAACAGTGCCGTCATTAGAGCCAGTTTGAAGGGGGTAAAGAAGGGTGATGCGACATCGGTCGCGATCATGGTGCTACCTTCGGGTAAAAAGACCCTAAGTGGCTCTGAGACAATCAGGTAGATATCGTTGGCAAAATAGTAAAGGCCTGCGAAGATCAATATAACGCAAAGCACAGAACGCAGGAGGCGTGTGCGCAATTCTATCAGATGGCTGATTAGAGGCTGGCCTTGGTCGACTACAGTGTCGTTTTCAGTTGCGTTGTCAGAAGTCTTACTCATGTCTTTACTATGCTTAGCTTATTACGGAGGCCATGTTATGACTGCTTAGGCTTGTCGTTTTGCGTATTGCTTTGAAGGTCTTTTGACGAATCAGGCTCTTTTGGTGCCTGAAACAGCTTGTCATACTCATCTCTTGGTAAGGGCTCGAACTCTTCAGCTTCTTTGAGGGCGTCTTTAACGGTATTCTGGATCATTTCGACATCTTCATTAATGTCCAAACTCTCGCCCTGCTTTTTAAGCTCGCTTTTTAGGTCTTCGAGTTCTATCTGGCGATTTATTTCCTGAGTGAACTGGCTGGTCATGCGGCGTGCTTTGCCAAACCAGCGACCCAGAGTTCTAGCGGCAACGGGCAGGCGCTCGGGTCCTAAAACCAATAGGCCGATGATAGCGATTAAGACGAGCTCTAAAAAACCAACGTCAAACATAGTATTCGATAGCTAGTGCCTGATCAGGGTTACTTTTGTTGCTCTTTATCATTGCTTTCGACTTTTTCAGCTTTGCCTTCGATGATGTCGCTGTCTTTCTTTTCTACAGCGGCTTTCTCATCATCTTTTATGGCTTTTTTAAAGCCTTTTACGGCGCCACCCAAGTCTCCGCCCATATTGCGTAGTTTCTTGGTGCCGAAAATAAGTGCTACGATCAATAATATAATCAGTAGCTGCATTGGACTGATACCCATAACCTTCTCCTATTTCTGTTTACGAGATGCTTTTTCTTCAAGGCCTGATAAGTCAAAACGACGCTCAAGTTCTTGAAGGATGTCCTTAGCTTCGAGGTCCAGGTGTGAAAGCATTACCAGGCTGTGAAACCATAAATCAGCGGTTTCATAGACTAAGGCTTTCTTACCTTCGTCATCCTGAGCATCTTTGGCTGCAAGAATTGCTTCGGTGCACTCTTCACCGACCTTTTCCAATATTTTATTTAAGCCTTTGGCGTGTAGGCTGGCAACATAAGAGCTGCTGGCATCGGCTTGTCGACGCTCGGCCAAAACTTCTGTTAACTGTTCTAAAACCGTAGACATGGTAACTAAACTGCCTGTTATTTCGTGATTCGTTTGGTGCGGAATATAAAGTACGCACCGACTATTGCTGGCCCGATTTCAGACCAGGTTAAATTTGTTAACCACTGCTGTGTGTCTGGTTTACTTAGGGCAATGGCTAGCACCAACAAGGTACCACCTATCATATAGTCTTTTGTTTGTTTGCGCTGTAGATTTATGTCATTTTTTAGCTGGATAGTTTGCTGTTCGCGCTTTTGTGTAAAGCTATCTAAGTGCTTAATTTGATTCATGGCATCAAATATCAACTTGGGCACTTCTGGTGACTGTTCAAGCCACTCAGGCAAGTGCTGTTTAACGTTTTTCCAAACACCAGGTGGTGCGATGCGCTGTTTCATCCATTTTTCTAGATAAGGTTGTGCCGTGTTCCAAAGATCCAGGTCTGGATAGAGCTGCCGCCCTAAGCCCTCGATGTTTAGTAGGGTTTTTTGCAACAGTACAAGCTGGGGTTGAACTTCCATATTGAAGCGACGCGCTGTTTGGAACAAGCGCAGCAGAAACTGTCCAAAGGATATGTCTTTTAGCGGGCGTTCGAAAATAGGCTCGCAAACCGTACGGATGGCTGATTCAAACTCGTCTGCACGTGTGTCCTCAGGAACCCAGCCTGATGAAATATGTAACTCGGCAACCATTTTGTAGTCACGCTTGAAGAAGGCGAGCAGATTGCGTGCGAGGTAGTTTTGATCCTCAGGCGTTAGTGTGCCAACGATACCAAAGTCGATGGCAATGTATTGCGGGTTGTGAGGATTCTTTGACGAGACGAATATGTTTCCAGGGTGCATGTCAGCATGAAAGAAGCTATCGCGAAATACTTGAGTAAAGAAGATCTCTACGCCGCGTTCGGCAAGTGCTTTCAGGTTGACCCCGGCGGTTCTCAGCGCGTCAACGTCAGCAACAGGAATACCATACACCCGTTCCATGACCAGAACGTGCTGGTTAGTGTAGTCCCAATGAATTTCCGGGATGTAGATCAGTTCAGAATCTAGAAAGTTTCTACGGATCTGGGAGGCATTTGCTGCTTCCCTTTGCAGGTCGAGCTCATCGTAAATTGTTTTTTCATAATCTCTTACGACCTGTACCGGGTGAAGTCGCTTACCATCCACCCAATAGTTTTCCAGAACCAGAGCAAAGAACAGCATGACGGCAATATCTTGGTCGATGGTTCGCTCAATGCCAGGACGAATGACTTTGACGACTACCTCTTTACCTGAATGTAGCGTGGCGCTATGTACTTGTGCAATGGAAGCGGTAGCTAGTGGTTCATCGTCAAACTCTTGGAATACTTCTCCAACCTTCTTCCCCAAGCCTTTTTCAATTAAAGCCTTGGATATAGCTCCTGAAAACGGCGTGACCTGATCCTGTAGGTTTTTGAGGTGATCCGCAATATCATCAGGTAGCAAGTCGCGTCGGGTAGAGAGTATCTGTCCAAACTTAATGAAGATAGGGCCCAGAGTTTCCAAAGCTAAGCGGATTCGCTCACCGCGAGACATCTTCGGTTTTGGAAAAAAGTGCCAAGGTGCAAGAATTAGAAGTAGTCTGGCGCTTAAGGGGAGCTGAGCAAGCGGAATAAACTCGTCTAGGCGGTAGCGACTAATGACCCACAGAATCACGAATATTCTGCGGAGTTTGGTAAGTAGTAATAACTTCGACACGGAGTTTATTGATCTCTTATTTATGCGTTAATTGGTCGTTTGCTCTTGGCTAACAGTGCTATCTTGATTTGACTTATCACCAAGTCGAGCCTTAATTTTCTTCTCTAAAGCTTCGCTTGCCTGATAGAGCTTGTCGATCGCTGCAAATTGCTTTTTAGCAGCAGCCTTATTTGGAAACAGGCGTAATTCATACTTAATAAACTCTTCCGCATCTCTGATCAAAGATTGAGTCAGGTTTTTGCCAAAACTCAAACTTTGGCGAATAGAGGTGCCGATAATATGTGCGGGAATATCGCCGATAACAGAAGCGAGAATGCCTTCCCAGTCAACACTGACGATGCTAAGGAATGCCTGAATTTGTTGAATTCTGACAGATTCGCCACTTAGTTGAATTTCGTTGGTTTTGAAGAGTAAGCTTTTGTCCTTAGAGCTAGCAAGTTTAATAAAGGACAGTAAGGAACCTTTGATCTGAACGCTGGAATGGTCCTGAGCGGGGAGTATGGCAACTCGATAAACCACTTGGGTGTTATCGTCTGACTCGTTACTTTGGGCTTCGTTTTGCTCTTCAACGCCCACATAGATAACTTTGCTAGGGGAACTGACACTAATGGCTAGCACACAGTCTCTAAGGCGTTTTAAATGTTTCTGAGCCGCAGGGTCCATTGAAAGAGCTGTATTGATTGCACTTTCAATAGTAACTGCAATTTTAGTTAGCCGCTTAGTGTCCATAAGGCTCATCTTAAGGTTTTATACCCGTATGTAGAGCAACAATGCCGCCGCTCATGTTGTGATAACGACAATTGGCAAAGCCTGCGTTTTCCATCATACCTTTTAAGGTTTCCTGGTCAGGGTGCATGCGAATAGACTCTGCCAAGTATTGATAGCTTTCACTATCATTGGTGATCAAACGCCCCATTAAAGGCAGAGCCTTGAAAGAGTACTGGTCGTAAACTTTACTGAGCAGGTCATTCTTTGGCTTGGAAAACTCAAGAACCAATAGTCTGCCGCCTGGTTTTAATACGCGTGCCATTGAGGCTAGTGCCTTGTCTTTATCTGTCACATTTCTAAGGCCAAAGGCGATGCTGACACAATTAAAATAGTTGTCTGGAAAAGGGAGTGTTTCGGCGTTGGCTTGAACAAAATCGATGTTGCTGCCGTAGCCTCTGTCTAGTAAACGGTCACGCCCGACATTCAGCATGGATGAATTAATATCGGCGAGAATAACTTGCCCTTGTTCACCAACGCGTTTGGAGAATTGCATGGTCAGGTCTCCCGTTCCACCTGCAATATCCAAGACCTTATGTCCCGGACGGACACCACTGGATTCGATCGTTAACTTCTTCCATACGCGGTGAATGCCTAAAGACATCAAATCATTCATGATGTCGTATTTGCTGGCAACCGAATGAAAAACATCAGCGACTTTTCCTGCTTTCTCTTCAGCTTTGACATTTTTAAAGCCAAAGTGGGTAGTGTCATCTTGTGATTGCTGGGCCTGTGAATCTTGTGTGTGAGACTCTTGGGTCATGGGCTATACTCATCTATATGTAACGCGGATCTAAAAATTGTGCTCATTCTAACTCTGCTGTGTCAGGAAAACTATCATGACTTGTAGGTAAATGAATGAACTTTGCTAGGCAGTTGTTTTGCATCAAGAGCAATCGAGGTAAACTGTCGGGTTTCGCCCGAATAGAAAGCGCTTCGTTAGCTTAAAGATTTAGGGCGTCTAATTGAGCCGCGTTTTGGAAGAAGTTCAAAGTTAGGGCTAGAGCAGTAAACAGATTAGAGAAAAATATATGTCAGTGATACAGGTTGTTCGAGAGCATCATTTGGCTCACGATGAAATTAAGAAGATTTCCGAAGATATGGTCGTCAGTTTGGCTGAGGAATTTGGTGTTAAATATCATTGGGAAGGTGATACAGTGCGCTTCAAAGGTGCTGGAGCTAAGGGGCGAATGACAGTGCTACCACAACAGGTTGACCTGAAAATGGAGCTGGGTTTCTTACTTATGCCTCTTAAATCCAAAATTGAGAAATCAATTATTCGCCGATTAGATGAGTGTCTTTCCTAAGTAAATTTCCGATGATGTAAAGCGCCGAACTAATAAAAAGAGCTAATTTATGGCCCCGATATCCAAGTGTAACGCAGATACTGAAGCAGTGGCGAATACCATCTCATTTCCTCGTTTTGTTTCTAAGCTACCGGCTTTTATCAAAGGTACGCCCAAGAGAGTCAAGGGAATGTATATCGCGAGCCGAAAACCAGGTGATTACCCTGCCGGGATGGGGGTTTGTCTTGAACAGTCGGCCTCAAGAAATCCGCAAGGGCTTGCGTTAATTTTCGAAGAGCGGGAATTTACTTACCAGATCTTCAATCAGTGGGTTAACCGACTTGCGCGATCACTTCTGAACTCTGGTTACGGCAAAGGTGATGTCATTGCTGTTTTTATGGAGAATCGCCCAGAGCTATTGGCCTGTGTTGCTGCGATTGCCAAAATAGGGGCCGTGAGTGCGCTCATCAATACCAGTCAGCGCGCCGCGGTGTTACGCCACAGTTTTGAGCTCGTCGATGCTAAAGCAATTATTGTCGGGCGAGAGCTATTTTCAGCGATTTCTGAGGTAGAGAGTAGTCTTCCTGTTTCTAGTAATGCTCGCTTTTTCTTTGATGATGCTGACACTTTGCTTAGTGATGTTGACCCTGATGCTTTGCCTGATGGCTGGACAGATCTTGCGGCGGTGCAGAGGAAAGAAAGCTCAGAGAATCCGGGTAGTACCTTGAGGAGTCGTCCTTCCGAGGCTTTCTGTTATTTTTATACCTCTGGTACGACCGGGCTGCCGAAAGCGGCTATTTTGACTCATGGACGTTTTATGAAAGCCTTTGGTGGTGCGGGACTGGCATGTTTACAGCTGACACCGCGTGACCGAGCTTATGTGACCTTGCCATTTTATCATGGTACAGCCTTGGTAGTTGCATGGGGCAGTGTCTTGGCTGGTGATGCCTGCTTGGTTATGGCGCGACAATTCTCTGCTAGTAGATTTTGGTCTGAGGTAAGACGAACGCAAGCAACTGCTATTTGTTATGTTGGTGAGTTGTGTCGCTATTTGATGTCTCAGCCAGAAAGTGCTGATGATAAAAATCATCAGGTAAGAATGATTTTTGGTAACGGTTTGCGAGCAAACCTGTGGGCGGGTTTTAAACAGCGCTTTGGTGTCGATAAGGTGATGGAGTTTTATGGCTCTAGTGAGGGGAATGTAGGTTTTCTCAATATATTCAATCATGATTTTACCGTTGGCTTCACGACAATCCCTTACGCCATTGTCGAGTATGATTTAGAAGAAGATTGTCCAGTCAGGCATCACGATGGCTTCCTGCGACGGGTCAAAAAAGGACAGGCGGGATTACTATTGGGTGAAATTACCGATAAAACCCCTTTTGATGGTTATACCGACCCAGAGAAAACCGAACGCACCATCTTGAGAAATGTCTTCAAACAGGGGGATGCTTGGTTTAATACCGGTGACTTGATGCGAGATCAAGGCTTCAATCATGCCCAATTTGTTGATCGCCTGGGTGATACTTTTCGTTGGAAGGGTGAGAACGTTTCGACAACTGAGGTCGAGAATGTATTGGCTCAGATGACTGCTGTAGCTGATGCTGTGGTTTATGGTGTCGAGATACCCGAGACAAACGGTAGAGCGGGAATGGCATCTATTACGCTTGAGAAAGGTGCTCATTTTGACTCTTCAGAGGTCTACCAACATTTAAGTGAGAATCTGCCCGCATATGCCCGGCCGATTTTTATTCGATTGTCTTCATCGATGGAGACAACGGGAACCTTCAAATACAAGAAAACTGACTTGAAGAAAATTGCTTATGATTTGGAGCAGATAACAGACCCGGTATGGGTCTGTCTTCCAGGCGACACAGCTTATCAGCCCTTTAATGCTGAATTACAAGCGGCTGTTGAGGCGGGAAAGTATCGCTTCTAGCCTGTTTGATTCAAGCTTAGCTGCGATTCTTAAAAGGTAAGGGCTTCGCGCCTTTGGTGCCTTGGCTGACTGCTGCTCTCTGGTTGTAACGACCGATCAGCTTGCGTTGTAATTTTGTTTCCCAATTTAAAGCCTGTTTGATGGTGCTAAGCCAGGTTTTGTTGAAAAGCAGCTTGTTGCTGGCAACGGCATCTGGCGAGCGCTGTTTGATCTCTTCAGCGAATTCGACTGCCTTGGTCATCGGGTCATCATAGATATGGGTAATCAAGTTATATGATTTAGCCTCTTCAGCATTGAAAACTCGGCCCGTCATCGCAAGCTCTTTGACGATATCAATCGGTGCCAGCTCTCTCAGCGTTAGTGTGCCGCCCATGTCGGGAATCAGACCCCAGCGTGCTTCCATGATAGAGAATTCGCAATCGGGTGTGCTGTATCTAAAGTCGGCACCCAATGCGATTTGAAAGCCGCCTCCCCAGCATTTTCCGTGTGTCACTGCAATGACAGGAACGGGAGCATCGCGCCACAGGTAGCTGACATCCTGGGCCAGGTTTGAGGCCTTGGTGCCGGGTTTAACCAAAAGTTTGAGCGCGGCTACCGGACTTTTCAAAACGCTTTTTATGTCTAGTCCAGAGCAGAAAGCATCACCGTCACCAGATAGAATGACCGCTCTGATAGACTTGTTCTTTTTAAGTTCTTTAGCCACTTTTGCAATGGCCTCAAACATAGCTATATCGAGTGCGTTGAGCTTACTTGCACGAACTAAGGTTACATAGGCAATTTGATCTTTAATCTCCAGCCTTACTCGTTCAAGAATGATGCGGTCGGTCATGTGTATTTCCTTTGTGCTTATATGCTCAGGTCAAAATTGAAGGGGTGATTATTGCCTTGATAAATCTCATCGAGATAGACGGTTTCTCTTTCGCTTAAGGTATTCATCAGCGTGCGTACATCCTTCATGCTATGAAAGGCTTCAAAGCCGGTCATTAAGAATTGATGAAGTGCTTGTAGTCCAGCCATTTCTGCGGCACCTTCGGTCATGCGTAAGGTAAATAAGATGACGGAGCTACGCGCATACTTGTCGAGTTTTTGTCCCAGCTGTGAAGTCAGTTGTATCTGGTATAGTCGCTGGCCATGATTGTCGCTAGCGCGATAAGCTTCACAATAGATCTTCTCGTTTAGCTCATTGCTGTTGTGTTCAATAAATATGATTTCAGCAAGCCGCTGATCTAGCTGCTGAGTAAGTAAGTTTAGTTCTACCAGAAGACTCACTGTTTCAAGAATTTTTTTTGGTAAAAGCTTGATCATTTTAGGAAATATTCGCTCAAGATCCCGATCGCGGTCGCTGAAATCCTCGGTTGAATATAAATCCGTAAACAGGAAGGATAAGCCGTCTTGATAGTCGCTTGATTGATAAAAATCGCGATGACTGAACTTTAAGCGCTCACTTTGCCAGTGAGCGAGTTTTGCCAAGTGGTGGTCGATATTGTCGAGCTTTGATTGCTGTTGGAAGTCGTGATAATTGAGCATTGCCTCTCTTAGCCTTTTGGCCGCAGGGCTAGAAGCATGGGTGTGAAGAAGCTTGTCACGGCTCATAGTGATCGCGGATCCCTGATACTCAATAGAACAGGTTTGGAATTCTATAGAAAGACAGGCGCTGAATCGAGTGGAATTTTTGAATGCCTGGTGTTGAGAGCTGTTTTGGCGCTGAAGGCTGTTTTGGGCGCTGAAGGCTCAACGCCGGAGTCACTATCTGCTAAGAAGTGCTACACGCCTGCAGATAATTGTAGCTTCTTTTGCTGGTCGGGGTTGAGTTTCATTGTTGGACGAGCGGGCTTGTTGCTAAGAACGGTGGGCATGTCGTCAAGGCTCGGTGTCCATTTAGGGTCGTCCAGTGATACGAAATGGCTCATCGCATCAGTTTCAACAATTCTCACGGCATTCGGGCTATGCTTGGCACTGGCAAGCATTAAGTCACGGTCAAGAATTCTATCTAGTTTAGGGATTAGGAAGGTGCCATGCTTAACATGCTCATAAACTGAATAGTCAGCTTTATCCATCCAGGCAAACAGGTTCTCAATGTTGCGCACGATAGTCAGATGGTCTTTGGTTGCACTAAACATCTTATTGAGCAGTTGTTTCTTGCGCTCATTGGTCTTGCCAAAAAACATTTGTCCATAAGACGATGAAGGTGTGCTATTAATCATACGAACAACCCAGGGCCACATACCATGGCTGACAGGTTCCAGCATTGCTGAAACTAGTGGGTGAGTTTTACCACCAGGCAAGGCTGGCGCTTCGAGAATTAGCTCAACATTCTTATAGAGTTCTGGTCGAAAGCTTACCGCTTGGAGAATAACGGCGCCGCCACGAGAGTGACCGTGAATACGAATGTTTTCAGTTGTCGGTAAATTTTCGAGAGCCTGGTTAAGGACGCATGCATCGTATTCAATGGTCGCTTCAGGGTACTTAATAGGTATTTCCCACTCAGCTGGCTCTGGGATAGGGCCGCTAACAGGAACGTGGTAGTTACTGCAGGTCAATAATACCAATTCTGTAGAAGAATCATTATAGAGTTGCGTAAAGTAGCAATGATTTTCCAAAAAACCGTGAACGCCAATAACGGTATGTTTCGCTTGGCTGCTATGGTTTCGAATGCTAACCGCGCCTTTACCGACGGTGAAGACCTTGCCCGAAAACATTTCGGTATAGCTTTGTTCGATCGGCTTTATCAGTTTGCGCGCATGGATTGCTTGCATTTTACTCTCCCAACTCTCTAATAGTCATGCTGCGCTTAAAATTTGGCAGCTGGCTTTTCCGGCGTTTGCACACTTGGAAGGCCCTGTGACTATGGCTTTGCTTAGGTTTCACTTTGTATCTGAAACCGTGCAAATGTTAGATTATTTATCAATAAGTATACGCAGCTTGAGCAACAATGGAATATTAAATTGGTCAAACAATGAGCGCTATTTAGAACTTAAGTTTAAAAGCGTCTGTAACTCTATGAAATAATTATGGCAGATGGGCTTATTTTTCGGTGTTAAAAAATGTAACATTTGGTTTCAATTGAAACTTGAATGTCATATTGCTCAGATATAACACTACTTTCTTGGTGCCGTTTCGCCAAGATATCTGCTATCTTTGCAATCACTATCGTTCTGTCGTTCTCATTACATAAAAACAATATTTGGGGTCAGGCATGAGTAACAGCAAATTAAAACCTTTAACAGGTGCTGATACAGCTTGGTTGCGTATGGACTCTCCTACCAACCTGATGATTATAAATGCCATGCTCATTACCGAGAGTATGGCTTTTGATGATTTTAGAAATACCATCATTAATCGTTTCTTACGTTTTCCACGCTTTACTTCTTGCCCTGTATTCAAGACCGGGCAGTATTATTGGCAGGAAGATCCTTACTTCGATATTGATAACCATGTTAAACGTGTTGCGCTAACAGGTAATGCAGACAAAGAAGCTCTACAGAGCTATCTTGCGGATCAGGCGAGCATACCGCTGGATGCAAGCAAACCTTTGTGGCAGCTATTGTTTGTCGATAACTATGAGCAGGGTAATGCGATTATTCTGCGGGTTCATCATAGCTATGCAGACGGGCTAGCTTTGATTTCTGTTTTTCACTCGATTACCGATGATGCGCCGAATGTGAAACCGTTTTCACCTTCATGTGCGGATAACGACGAGGTAGCGGCCGAAGAAAGTGAGACACTTACTGATATTAATTACGAATGGCCCCGGTACCAGAAAGTAGTGGATACTGCGAAAGTTCGTGTAGATCGGTATGCCTCATTGGCTAGGAAAGTCTCTTCTGAAGGTATTCAGGTATTACGCGATAAAGAAGCACTTAGAGAGCTTGTTGGTGATGGAGTTAAAGCAGCGGCAGAACTAGCTCAGTTGGCGACGATGGCACCAGACCCTAAGCGTGTCTTGAAGGGTAAGTTAGGTGTTCGCAAAACCTGTGCCTGGTCTGAGCCGATAAGCTTTGATAAGTTTTACGGTATTTCCAAGGTGGTTGGCTGTAAGATTAATGACTTGTTGATTTCTTGTGTTGCGGGTGCCTTTCGCGAGGAGTTGCTGCTTGCAGGTGAAGAACTCGATGGCAAGCAGGTTCACGTGACCTTGCCTGTCAATATTCGCCCTGAAAGCAAAGTGGATATGGCTGGTAACCCTGACGACCTGGGTAACTGCTTCGGAACGGTTTTTGTGGCTTTGCCTGTTGGGATCGAGAATCCGCTGGAGAGAGTCTACAAGATTAAGCATGACATGATTTCTTTGAAACAGTCTCTTCAACCAGCTTTGTCCTACGGCATTCTTTATGCGGCAGGCATGCTGCCTAAAAATGTTCAGAAAACCCTATTGGAAAGTTTTGGTAACAAAACCTCCGCTGTCTTATCTAATGTGCCTGGTTCTAGAGAGACTCGCTACCTAGCTGGGGCTGAGATTAAAGAGCAGATGTTCTGGGTTCCCCAGACGGGTGATATCGGTTTAGGTTTGAGCATCATTAGCTATGCGGGGCAAATTCAGTTTGGTTTGGTTGGCGATGCAAAGCTGTTCCCTAACCCTGAGCGTATTGTGAAGCACTTTGTTGAACAGCTCGAGAAGCACCGTACTGACATCGTATCAAGTTATATTGAAGACCTTGTTCAGCCTGTGATGGCCTCGTAACTAGCAGTCCTTGAGTGTTTGTTAGGATCTAAAAAGTATCCAGTATATGAATCGTTCATTATTACTGGATACTTCTAGTGTAAATTCAGTATCATTACCTGCTTTAAGGCTGCGAGCGACGAAAGCTTGCTGTTCGAAACTCCTTTGAAAGTAAAGTTAGGTAGCTTATGTCCGATAGTCCGTCACTCAATGCTAATGACCAAGTTCCACTTAAGCATAAACTCAACTTGGAAACTGCTAGAGCTCCCTGGCGCGAGCTACAGACTTTCTTCGCCTCGGGCATGGTGCTATACGTTGCTCCGGGTCTTGATCTATTGTTGGTGGGCGAGCAGTTTGCGGCAGATAATGCTCCGATCTTCAAGGAATGGCTAGCCTCGGGGCAGGTTGCCCAGGTTTCAGATGATCAGGCCTTAGCCTGGTATGAGGCCGATGCCGAACTGTGGACTTTAGTGATTAAACCTTGGATTCTAGTCCAGGCGGTTTCTAAATAAACTTAGTTCTGAGAATGCTAGTAAATATGTCCATTTTTATTAGCATAGCTGTTTAGTACGGCTTTGGCTTCGTCTCGGCAGACTTCAGTTATTACTTCTATCTTTCTTTTTTCAAGACCCGCTTTCCAAGCATTGGGTTTATCTCCTTCGTCAAAGCCTATCGCTTCGGCATCTTTGCCTGTTGCCGCACAGACGACGCGATGAATACCTGACCAGGGGATTGCTCCCAGGCACATAGCGCAGGGTTCGGTACTGGTAAGCAGTTCTAACCGGTGCTCGGATTTTGCTAGTTCGTAACTACCCAGTTGTTGTTGAGCCAAGCTGATAGCAAGGATTTCTGCGTGTAATATTGATAGACCTTGGCTTGTGACCAGGTTGACACCTAAAGATATCAGTTTGCCAGACTCGGTCTCAAAAACGCCTGCGGCAAAGGGGCCGCCAGTATCTTTATTAATGTTTCTTTGTGATGCCGCGATGACGAACTTCATTCGCTCGCTCAGGCTTTCACTTATCTGGTAGCTAGCACGATATTCACTTAACCAGTTAGGAAGCTGGATTTCTAAAGAGTTTGCGTAGGGGTCAATCATCTTTTACACGGCTTTTAAGACTGAGTAACTGGCGGTTATGTGTTTTCGAGAGTGTGATAATAGCCAGAATCGCGCCTACCAGTGCAATTGCCATATCAGATTGAGTATCCCAATTATCGCCTTGAGTACCTAAAAATGCTTCTGCTGCCTGGTCTGATAAGAGTGCGACCCACCATTCGATAAGTTCATAAAATGCGCTGAAGGCCAAGCATATGCTAATAATATAGAAATTGAGCCAGCTGACGCCGTTAACGACCTGCTTTCGAATAAGGATTTCTCTGGCAAGAATGGCTGGGACAAAGCCTTGTGCGAAATGGCCAACTTTATCGTAATTGTTGCGGTCCAAGTCCCAGGCTTCTTTTATCATGTCGAACAAGGGGACTTCTGCGTAGGTGTAATGTCCACCAATCATTAAAATGATACAGTGAATCAGGATTAGGAAGTACAGCAGGGGCGTCAGTGGAAAGCTTCGCCTTGTCGTAACGATTAATACCAGGCCGATGATCGCCGGAGCGACTTCTAGCACCCAGGTATACAAGTCTATAGGTTCGTAGCCTGACCAGCCGAGCACGGCAAAATAGAGTGTAAGCCAAAGAACTTGAGTTGCATTTGCCGGCATAGCTGTCCACGTCCCTTAAGGTTGCTTTTTTCCTTGTACAGTATGGATGATCGTACCACCAAGCATCGCTGCGACAAACAAAAAAGTATCGCTGTGCAAGTAGCTTAAGGCGGCAATAGCCGGGCCAGGGCAGTAGCCATAAAGCCCCCAGCCGACGCCGAACAAAACAGAACCAATGATCAGCCGCTTATCCAGTTTTTGTTTGTTTGGAAGACAAAACTCGCTATTTATTATCGGCCGACGCTTGAAAATAAAATGGTAGGCGAGCATGGTCGTTCCCACGCCGCTAGCCATAACAAACATTAACGTCGGATCCCAGTTGCCGAATAGGTCGAGAAAGCCAAGGACTTTTTCTGGGTTAGTCATACCTGAAAAAGCGAGCCCCAGGCCGAATAACAGACCAAAGAAAAGATATATTAGAGCATTCATATGACATGCCTCACGATAGCTACCGTGATGATTCCGCTTGTCATAAAACAAAGTGTAGCGATGATCGAACGCAGGGAAAGGCGACTAATGCCGCAGATGCCATGGCCGCTGGTGCAGCCACTGCCCATTGACGTACCGTAGCCCACAAGTAGTCCGGAAAGGATAATAATAACCGGATGGTTTGGAATGGGTTGAGAATTAATTTGGCTGAGCTCGCTTAAGCACAATGCACCTAAAGCCATTCCTGCTAAGAAGGCAAAACTGTTTAAGGTATTACCTTGTGTGCGCTTAACAAGGCTCTGAATCATGCTGCTGACACCGGTGATACGACCGTAAAAAAGCATAATAAGGCTGGCCGAAAGACCTATCAGTAATCCACCAATTAATGCGGGTGTTATATTCTCCACGAGTACTCCGAGAAATGTTGTTTAAATTTCGGCGGCAGCATAACAGTTTTTTAGGTCAAAATTTAGGCTTGGGCAAAACCTTTTAGTGTCTGAAAAAAGCGATAAGGTTGATCGATAAGCGGTGTATGCCCGCTGTTTCGGAAAGTGAGAACATCGCAATTGGGGTGATGGTCGGCAATGCGGAGTTGGCCGGTACAGGGGTACATCGTTGATTTAAGCCCAACGACTAATGTCAGCGGGCTATTCAGCTTAGCGATAACGTCGAGCATGTCGTAGTCTTGTTCTATGTAGGCTTTCAGACAGGTGATGTAAACGGGCCAGTTATCGACAGGCATTATTTTGCGGGCCAAAAACTCATTTGAGCATACTCTCCTGGCAATCGCTTTGTGGGATGAGCGAGACAGCGCATCAGAGAAGAAGCTTGCTAAATTATCCCATAACTCTTTTCTTAGTGTTTTGGGGAGGGTGTCGTAGGCTGCCTGAGCCTCAATATAAGGGTCTAGCTTGCCTATTAGGTCTGTCGCTTCGGAGAGTCTTTCTTGGTTTTCTGCGCCAAAAAGCCCCCATTTCCACTCACTATCATTAAGGCATTTGGGACTTTGGTCGATATGTAGATAACGTTCAACCTGATTGTCGCTATATTTTTCCTGGTACTTAAGTGCAACAAAGGCGCCCATTGATATACCAGCTAATTTAAAACTCTCCAGCTCTAAGGAAGTGATTATTTGCTGTAGATCGTCTGCGTAATTGGACATGACGCAATCCCGGTCATGGTTGATGTGATGGGAAAGGCCAAAACCTCGCAAATCGGGAATGATAAAACGCTGCTTTCTTGCTAAGGGCAGGGCAAAAGGTAGCCAATGCAGAGACTGCATACCAAAGCCATGGAGTAGAATGATCGGAGCTGTGTTAGCGTTTTTGGGGCCAAGGTCGCGCACATAAATTCGCTGACCGTCAGCAGTATTGATATATGGCATAAATTCTTTTTCTTATTGCTATTGATGAGCTAAATTTATTAAGCACCTACTTATTACGGAAAGAATACTGAACATCATGTTGAATAGCTATGCTTGCCTCAAAATGCTGCACCGCCTTTTTCTATTGCTTTTGCTTGCAGGGCCACTTAGTGCGCTTGAATTAAAGGATCGTTTAGATGAGCCTTCGCGAACCTTCAACAATGTCGAGAAGTCGGCTTTTCTTGATGTCACGACTCTCGGTGATCGATTGCTAACAATCGGCGAACGCGGCGTCATTGCTTACTCTAATGACGGAGGTGAAAACTGGGTTCAGGCAAAGGTGCCTGTTTCAACGATGCTCACAGCGATGTACTTTGTTGATGATACCCATGGCTGGGCAGTGGGGCATAGTGCCGTGGTTCTTCATACGCAAGATGCTGGCGAAAACTGGACGCTTCAGTTTGATGGCAAGCGAGCTAATGAGCTGCTCCTTGACGGTGCTAAAGCAGACTATCAAGCTCTTCGGGAAGAGTACGATGCCGCCGATGAGGAAGCTCAGGACGATTTGTCCTACGATTTAGATGATGCCGAATTCGCCCTATCGAATGCTGAGTTTGATAGCCAGTTAGGGCCAGCGAACCCTCTTTTGGAAGTGTATTTTGAAAACAAAGATAAAGGCTATGTTGTCGGTGCCTACGGTTTATTTTTTGCAACCGAGGATGGTGGTAAGACCTGGTTTTCGATGGCAAACCGTTTAGAGAATTTTGACCGTTACCACCTAAACTCAATTGCTGTTTTATCCACTGGTGCCGTTTTGATAGTCGGTGAGGCCGGCACAATGTTCGCCTCATATGATCAGGGGGAGAGCTGGGAAACCTTATATAGCCCATATGAAGGCTCTTTTTTTGGCATTCAGGAAGTCCCTCAGGTCAAAGAAGTGTTGATTTATGGTTTGAAAGGCAATGTGTATAGCTCAGCCGATGAAGGTCAATCATGGGATAAGGTTGCTACGCCTGCAACGACTAACTTAACCGGCTCTACGATTGATGAAAATGGCGTGGTGATATTAAGTGGCTTTTCAGGTGTGATTGTACGCAGCACCGACCAGGGTAAGACTTTCTCTAAAGTTAAACAGTCGGGTCTAGAGGCTTATAACGCTGTTGCGACATTAAAGAACTCTGAATTGGTGCTGGTGAGTGATCATGGTGTCCACTTTCAGCCTTATTAAGATGCGAATCTGACACTTGAAAAGTAAGAAGAGTGAAAAACGATAATGAGTGAAATCGAACAACAAGAGTTACAGAGCGTTAGTCTTGCTGAGCCAATGGTCGAGCGGTGGATATTTAGCCGAAGGCTGGTTGTCTTGTGCTTATTCCTCTCTGTATCTTTGTTTTTGGCTTATATGGGGACGAAGGTAAGGCCTGATGCCAGCCTGGAAAGAATGATCCCCTTAGAGCACCCTTATGTTATCAACTTCCTTGAGAACAGAGAGGACCTTGAGAACCTGGCGAACTTTATTCGAATCTCGGTCGAGGCCAAGCAAGGTGATATTTTTGATAAGGATTATCTGGATGTACTAGAGAAAATTAGTGATGAAGTGTTCTATTTACCAGGGGTGGATCGTACAGGGTTAAAGTCTCTGTGGACGCCTAATGTTCGCTGGGTTGAAGTGACAGAAGAGGGTTTTCAGGGAGGGACAGTTATCCCTCATGACTATGATGGAAGTGACGCCAGCCTGGAACAAATGAGACAGAACATCTTGCGCTCGGGTGAAATCGGTCGCCTGGTAGCGAATAATTTTAAGTCTTCGATTGTCTATGTCCCCTTGTTGGAGAAAAACCCAGAGACGGGGGAGCCGTTAAATTACCTCGACTTTTCTAGGGTGTTGGAAGAAAACGTTAGGCAGCGCTACGCGGGAGAAGGATCTAAGGTCAACATTCAGATTGTTGGCTTTGCCAAAAAAATTGGCGACTTGATTGAAGGTTTCTCTGCGATCGTTGTCTTTTTCGCTGTTGCTGTATTGATTACTGCGGCTTTGCTATTTCACTATTCCCGATGTCTTACCAGCACCCTGGCAGCTGTTGGCTGCTCCATTGTTGCGGTGGTATGGCAAATGGGGATTATGCACTTACTAGGCTATGGTCTTGATCCTTATTCGGTGCTGATTCCTTTTATTATATTCGCGACTGCTATTAGCCACTCGGTCCAGTTTATCAATGGCTTGACCCACGAAATGGGCGCAGGGTTTGAGTCACTCGAGGCAACGCTTCGTACTTTTCGTCACCATTATGTGCCAGCGATGCTTGCCTTGATTAGTGATGCAATTGGTTTCATGACCCTGATTGTGGTTGAGGTGGATGTGATAAAAGACTTGGCCGTTGGTGCCAGTGTTGGTATTGCCAGTATTATCATCACCAATATGGTATTGCTGCCTATTATTATGTCTTACTTTGGTGTGACTAAGCGTGGTATCGCGCATGTGCGTAAGGTAGAAAAGCACCCCAGCCCGATATGGGCAAGAATAGCGAAGATGGCATCTCATAAATATGCTTTGCAGTTTATTATTCTTGCGCAATTTGCTGTGGCAATGGGTCTTTATGTCTCCCAGGGGTTGAAGATTGGAGAGCTAGATGCGGGTGCTCCCGAGTTACGCCCTGACTCTCGTTATAACCTGGATAATGCATTTATTACCAGTAACTACTCGACCAGTGCTGATGTCATGGTGCTGATGGTTAAGACGCCACAAGAGCAATGTGTATCTTATGAAGTGATGGATTTAATGGAGCGTTTGCAGTGGGAGCTAAATCATACTGAGGGTGTTCAATTAAGTGTTTCGATAGTGAATATTTCAAAGGCGGTCACCAAAGCATTTAATGAAGGGAGTTATAAGTGGTTTGAATTATCGAGAAACCAGAAAATTATCGACACTTCTTTGCAGCACGTGCCTTCGGGCTTTATTAATCGCGATTGCAGCTTAGCCCCTATTTTCATTTTTCTTAATGACCATAAAGCGGAAACCTTGCAGCGAACGGTTGATGTGGTAGAGGCTTACACGGAGACCTTTGAGTCAGATGAGGTGCAAATATTGTTGGCGGCTGGAAATGCAGGTATTGAAGTCGCGACTAACCAGGTGATAGCTGAATCACAGACTTTTATGATGGTTATTGTTTATGTGATTGTCGGAATGATGGTTTTGCTCGCCTACCGCTCTATGCGAGCCGTTGTTTGCATTGTTATGCCTTTGATGATGACTTCCATTCTATGTACGGCCTTGATGGCCTTTTTAGGCATTGGTGTGAAGGTTTCAACCTTACCAATTATTGCTTTGGGTGTGGGCTTAGGTGTCGATTACGGTATCTATATCTACTCTCGTCTAGAGGAGTACCTAACGCAAGGCATGACTTTACAGAGAGCTTATTTCCATACGCTCCACTCAACGGGTAAAGCCGTTGCTTTTACAGGGCTGACCCTGGCTATCGGTACTACAACCTGGATCTTTTCGCCGATCAAATTTCAAGCGGATATGGGGATACTGTTAACCTTCATGTTTCTTTGGAATATGCTTGGCTCAATTACCCTATTACCCATGCTCGCCTATTACTTTGTCAAAGATGGTGAGGAGGATGAGCTTGTTGTGTATCGAGATGACCTGGCCTGAGATAACTCAGAGTCGAGACCGGGTCGACAACTTTGAACTCGTGACCGCAAATGTCAAAAACAGGCAAGTGCTGTCATGGAGAGGCGCCGGCTAATAATGCTAATGTGCCTTTTTTACATCAAGTCTAGCGTGGGCTGATGTTGTGTAAAAAGATTATACAAAACAATCATTACATAAAATAAAAAGGACTCATTATGAAGAAAATAATCGCATTATTACTTATTTCTGCGGGACTCACAGGCTGTGGCGGTGTTGGTAGTCTAGTCAGCAATGACCGTGTAACAGACGCTGACAACGATCAAGTTGTAACCATTGGGGATTCGATTTTCGCTTTATCCGGTAAGATTCAGGATATTCTTGAAGACTATGCTGGAGAAACGTTCCGTCAATATACTATCTCGGGTGCAGAAGTAACGGGCGGTATCTATGCAACTGATATTGCAACGCAATTCGAGATTGCCAAGAACGATAATCCGAATATCCAGACGATCGTTATGGATGCTGCAGGTAACGATATTCTTATCCCTATCATTACTATGTTTGACTGGTACAACTGTAAGACAGAGTGGTATCAGTGGTGGGGTTTAAGCTCTTCTTGTAAAAACCTGATTGACGACTTGTATGTTGATGTCGTTAATTTGTTGAATAATATCGATGCAAATGGTGTTGAAAACGTTATCTTCCTTGGCTACTACTACCCTAAAAATGCACTACTTTGGTTGGATGATGTGGAAGAAGCGGTTGATTATGGCGATATGCGTTTAGCCCAGGCATGTGCGAACTCTACAGCAAATTGTACCTTTATCGACCCTCGCTCAGTAATCAATGACCGCGATATTATTATTGATGGTATCCATCCTGCGACCAGTGGCTCGCAAAAGCTCGCTGACCTTATTTGGCCAGTATTGCAGCCAATGTTATAAAAGAGGATAGGGCCTGCGACCTGATATCGTAGCAGGCTATCTATTGGATATCTTAATTAGGCAACCCACTTGTGAAGCAAGTGGGTTGTTTTCATTTTAAGGAATGATAATCAATGAAGAAATCGATTATTGGGCTGGTAGTGGTAGCTGGTAGTGTTACTGTCTATCAGTTGAGCGTTAACTCGATGGATATAGCAAATACCTCTCTGGAGCCAGAGAGTATCTTAGGAAATTATAGCCTGGAGGTGCCGGTTCAAGCTGTTAACGAAACTGAGTTAGGCGCTTCGGAATACGATGACTTTGATCTTCAGATATTAGCTCAGCTAAGAGCAGACTATAAAGAACATATTGCCGAGTTGAAGGTTCAAGCGAGTCTTTTAACAGTAAAACGTTATATATTGGAAAAGTATCCGGAAAGTGGGGAGGAGCGTTTTACTCGCCTTGTGCTTGCAGCGTTCCCTGAATTTGCCGAGTCTATTTTTCGTGTCATTGAAGGTTTAGAGCGCTACCAAAACTGGGTTTCAGAAGAGTATTTATACCTGGAAGAATTATCTCCTTTAGCAAAAAACGGTATGCTCTGGGAAAAGCGTAGAGAAATTTTTGGCAGTGATGCCGAACTAATTTGGCAAGATGAGAAAGATAACCTTAACCAAAGCAAACTTAGAATGCAGGAAGTTTTTCATCAGCTAGATCAATCAAATGAGACGAGCCTGGATGAAAAGCTATTTCAACTTCGTAGTGCAATT
>NZ_LWEY01001102.1:0-623 GCF_001634935.1 Oleiphilus sp. HI0043
CGGATGGTTCAAAGCGGCTATACAGATATTTATCGCAATTTGGGCATTTGTGGTCAACATGCTCAGTTCCATACCATTCGTGCTTACAATTCAAACATGAGTAGGTGCCTTTAGCTGTTAGCTGTTTTTTTGTGGCTGCTATCAACTCATATTCAAGATGTTGTCTGGCAGCCTTGGCATTAGGGTGATAGAGCCAGCTTTTTAGATCGTTATCTTCTTCGATCAATGCTGTTAGCAATTTTGCTATTAGGTCAGGTTCGCTTGGCAATTTAGCATACTGGAACTTTAGGAAACCAATATCTACCTCTATTACACCTGCTTTTTCGTCATCTGGTTCTGGTGGTATGGCACGACCACCGTAGTAAAAGAAAAGATAAAGCGTGTAGCCGTTAATCTCTGTTTTTATGTCGGCGTAGTTCGACTCAGTAAATCGCAGGTCTTTAAACTGGTGTGGTGAAGTGACCTTTTTAGCTTTGGAGAATTCTGCGCGCTCACCAACGTAAACCTGAACATTTAATGCTGGGGTGGAGAGTGTCGATATTGCTCCATTGGTCAGCAGTTTGGAAAGATACTGCCTGCAACAGGACTCGAACGAAAGATCGCAAATTCGCTTTGGTTGAGTT
>NZ_LWEY01001103.1:0-3606 GCF_001634935.1 Oleiphilus sp. HI0043
ATGCGACATCGGTCGCGATCATGGTGCTACCTTCGGGTAAAAAGACCCTAAGTGGCTCTGAGACAATCAGGTAGATATCGTTGGCAAAATAGTAAAGGCCTGCGAAGATCAATATAACGCAAAGCACAGAACGCAGGAGGCGTGTGCGCAATTCTATCAGATGGCTGATTAGAGGCTGGCCTTGGTCGACTACAGTGTCGTTTTCAGTTGCGTTGTCAGAAGTCTTACTCATGTCTTTACTATGCTTAGCTTATTACGGAGGCCATGTTATGACTGCTTAGGCTTGTCGTTTTGCGTATTGCTTTGAAGGTCTTTTGACGAATCAGGCTCTTTTGGTGCCTGAAACAGCTTGTCATACTCATCTCTTGGTAAGGGCTCGAACTCTTCAGCTTCTTTGAGCGTTTCAACTCCGTAGAAGTACATCCTGTTTTGCCGACTATCCTTGCTCATGCAATACAAATGATTTAAAATATTCAGAGGTTCCCTAGTTTTCAAATCTATTTTTAAGTGCCTAGGTCAGCTATTGTTGATAGCTATTAAAAGTAGTTGATCTTACAAGGTTTTTCAATGCGCTGACGCATGCGCTTTACAGGGAGTTTCGAGATTATGTTTAAGCACGGGACATGGGTTCTGTTAATTGCGGTTTTGATTACTGGATGTACTCAATCTCAGACAGAAACTGTTGATGGCATAGGTTCGGTCGAAGGTTTTTCCCCCGCCACCCAGATAACACAAAAAATGAATCAGGCTGTCGAAGCGCAACTTCCCCTCAAAGATTCTGAAGATATCGCACAATCCAAACGAGGCTTCATAGCCACGGTAGAAGGCCTTCAAGTATCCGCCTCCGGAAAATTGGCCTGGAACACAAAGGCCTATGAGTTCATACAAGGACAAGCTCCTGCAACTGTAAATCCTAGTCTTTGGCGGCAGGCGGGACTCAACAACAGGCATGGTTTGTATCAGTTATCAGAGGGGATATATCAGGTTCGTGGTTTCGATCTGGCCAATATGACCGTGATTCGTGGAGAGACGGGCTGGATCGTGATAGACCCGTTAACCACAGTGGAAACGGCACGCGTGGCAATGAAACTGGTAAATGATCAATTAGGAAAAAGACCCGTTAGCGCCATTTTGTTCACCCATTCTCATATTGATCACTTTGGCGGTGCCCATGGCATTGCCTCTCCAGAACAAGTCAGCCAACAGCAACTTAAAGTGATCGCGCCAGAAGGCTTTATGGAAGAGGCCACCAGTGAAAATGTGGTGGCAGGCATGGCAATGGGACGTCGCTCTATGTACATGTACGGAAAGCGATTACCTAAATCTGAAAGAGGGCATGTGGGCTCTGGCTTAGGTAAGGAACCTGCGTTTGGTCAGTTCACTATCTTAGAACCCAATGTGCTGATTTCCGAGAGTGGTGAACGTCATGAGATCGACGGCGTGACATTTGAATTTCAGGTGGTATCCGGTTCAGAAGCACCTGCAGAATTTACTTTCTATCTTCCTGAGTTCCGAGCCTGGTGTGGCGCTGAATTGGTTTCGCGTAATCTCCACAACCTATATACCTTGAGAGGGGCTAAAGTGCGCGATGCTTTGAAGTGGAGCGGTTATATTCATGATGCCATTCAATACGCAGAGAAAAGTGACCTCTATTTTGGCAGTCACCACTGGCCGATATGGGGCAGTGAAAAACTGGTGACATTTCTTAAAGCTCAACGGGATACTTATAAATATATCCATGATCAGTCGGTGCGTTTATTAAATGCAGGGTATACGCCAACGGAGATAGCCGAACAGATTGAGTTGCCTCCGAGTTTGGCCAGTAACTTTTCCAACCGTGGTTACTATGGAACGGTAAAACATAATGCAAAAGCGGTTTATCAGTGGTATTTAGGCTGGTATGACGGAAACCCTGCGAATCTTAATCCGCTTCCTCCGGAAGAATCTGCGGATAAATACATAGCCTTAATGGGAGGGGCTGAGAGGGTTCTACTTGCTGCTCAATCGGCTTTTGACCAGGGTGAATATCGTTGGGTAGCCGAACTTTTGAATAAATTGGTCTTTGCTGACCCTGGCAACGATAAGGCCCGAGAGCTCCTTGCTAAAGCTTATGATCAATTGGGATACCAATCGGAATCAGCGCCTTGGCGAGATAATTATCTTACGGGGGCTTATGAGCTGAGACATGGTGGCCCGGATAAAGGCGTTGATGTGGCAATGATGGAGGGGGTTCTGAGAGAGGCACCTCTTGAGAACTTCTTTATATCAATGGCTGCCCGTTTAATTGGCCCGGAAGCTTTTGATAGCCATCATAAGATCAATATCACCTTCACTGACAGGCAGGTAAATTTCTATTTGTGGATTGAAAATGCCGTTCTGCATTTTGAACAAATTGAACCTGTCAGTGATGCGGATGCCACACTTAAGGTGACTCATGAGTTATTTCTCAAAATGGCCACTGATCAGGCTGGGATCAAAGAAACCCTGTTCTCGGATGATTTGACGGTGGAGGGTAGTAAGCTGGATTTAGTGAGTTTCTTCAGGTTGTTTGAGAAGCCGAGAGGTGTCTTTAATATCATTGAGCCTTAAGGAACTTACTTCTAGGTTCCCTAGAATAAGGCCATTTGATTATCTATTAGGCGATCAAAGTCCATCCCGATAAAGGGCAGAATGCCTTCCGCGATGGGCTTTAGCTGTTTCTCAATGTAGTGTTGGTAATCAATGTCTGATTCAAGATAGTCCAAAGGCTCAGGCCCGTTCAGGGTGATGATATAGTTGATCCAGCCTTTGTGTTGATACTGTAGTGGCTTGCCAAGCGCTTTGTTCTTTTCGTCGGCTATTTTGGCAGATCGAGCATGGGGTGGAACGTTTTTAACGTACTCTCTGAGCGGTCTTCTAAGGCGTTTTCGATAAACCAGCTGATTATCCCGTTCTCCATTCAGTGTGGCCGCCACGGTGTCTTTGATAAATTGGCTTGGGTCGCGATCATCAAAGACGATTTGGTAAAGATTCTTTTGAAAGTCTCTCGCCACGTCTGTCCAATCAGTGCGAACCGTTTCCAACCCTTTAAAGACCATTTCCGGTTGTTGATTTTTAACAACCATACCGGCATAGCGCTTTTTACTGCCCGCTTCAGAACCACGAATGGTCGGGCGTATAGGACGTTTAAAGCACCTTTTCACCCTTCGGATGAAGTAGCATACCCGAAATTGCTGCTCATTTTTATTGCCTAAGCCCCGGAATTTAGCTTCACAGCGCCCAAAGAAGGTCGTATTTTGGTCGATTTGACCGAAAAGTGCCTGGCGAATGGATCTTTAGCCGACAGTTGCCCCACCGGCCTGCCGCAAAGGCTGACAGTACATGGATTGAGAGCTTAGGAGCGTCAATTAAATAAACGAGTCTGCGATGGGCCGAACAGGCTGGGAGTCAGTGGTGGGGCTCGCTCTGGCGGCTGGGTGTGATGGTTAGTATCGGCTTTGGCCGCCTTCTGTTTGAGATGTTTAAGAATCTGCTCGATTATGTCCGGATCCTCAATGCTGGCAATCACTTTGACATGCCCTCCACAGTGCTCGCAAACCTCAATATCAATATTGAAGACTCGCTTAA
>NZ_LWEY01001104.1:0-830 GCF_001634935.1 Oleiphilus sp. HI0043
AATTCGCCCATTCCGGAGATAATCGTCTGGCCCGTCTCTTCATCGGTTTTTACTCTAAACGAAGGATCTTCCTGCGCAAGCTTACCTAGGGCAACACCCATCTTTTCCTGGTCTGCCTGCGTACGAGGCTCCACTGCAACCGAAATTACAGGCTCTGGAAACTCCATACGCTCAAGCGTAATCTTGTTCTCAATATTACATAGCGTTTCGCCAGTAGTAACATCCTTAAGGCCGACCGCAGCTGCAATATCTCCAGCCAATACTTCTTTTATTTCTTCTCGGTCATTTGCATGCATCTGCACCATTCGACCAATGCGCTCCTTCCTACCCTTAACTGGGTTATACACGGTATCGCCGGTTTTTAGCGATCCAGAGTAGACCCTAAAGAAAGTCAGAGTACCAACAAAGGGGTCCGTCGCAATCTTAAACGCAAGAGCAGAAAATGGAGCAGAATCATCAGCCTCTCGAGACTCAACAGTCTCGTCATCATCAAGCACACCCTCGATCGCTTTAACCTCTTCAGGAGACGGCAGGTACTCAACAACAGCATCAAGCATCGCCTGAACACCTTTATTCTTAAAAGCAGAACCGCCAATAACCGGCACAATCTCATTCGCCAACGTACGCTTGCGAATCGCCTGCTTTATTTGCTGCTCAGAAAGCTGCTCACCTTCTAAATAAAGCTCCATCAAGTCATCATCCGCCTCTGCAGCGGACTCAACAAGAAACTCTCTCATCTCCTCACACTCATCCAGCAGATCTTCAGGAATCTCTGCGTAATCAAAGGTCATACCCTGATCAGCTTCGTTCCATAAAATAGCTTTCATCTT
>NZ_LWEY01001105.1:0-955 GCF_001634935.1 Oleiphilus sp. HI0043
AACGGTAAGTCCCGCACTTTAGAGGTAGATAACGTGATTTTGTGTGCAGGACAGGACTCAAATCGTAAGTTGGCAGATGCTTTGTTGGAAGCGGGTGCTGAGGGTAAAGGGATGAAGGTTCATGTTATCGGTGGTGCAGACCTCGCAGCTGAGCTGGATGCAAAACGAGCCATTGACCAAGGTTCCCGTTTGGCCGCTGAAATTTAATCTCTATAGAGGCTTTTATAAACTAGGCTGCCTTAACCCAATTGATGAAGTCTGACTGATTCATCGGTTTTGCAAAAAGGTAGCCTTGAACTCCTTTTACATCCTTCTTACGCCGTACTTCAAGCTGTGTTGGTTGTTCAATTCCTTCGGCAATAACTTCAAAGTGGAAGTGTTTCGATAGTGCGATAACGGTATCTATCACTCCGTGTGTCGACGGTTCATCAGACAAGGTGCTGATAAAGCTTTTATCAATTTTGATTTCGTTCACAGGCAGGCTGTTTAGATAGGACAGTGAAGAGTAGCCCGTGCCAAAGTCGTCAATAGATATCTTGAAGCCTTTTTGCCTCAACTCATCAAGGATAGAAACGGTTTGTTCCAGGTCCTCTATTAACATCCCTTCCGTTATTTCCAACATAAAATATCCCGGGGAAAGCTCGTAGTGCTCCAGTGTGCGAATCAAGTTCATTGGTAGTGTGTTGGACTTAAGCTGGGAAGGGCAGATATTTACCGATATGCGAAAGTTATCTTTGAGTAAGTCTAAGCGCTTCAACTGACAAAGTGTTTCGCAAGCTTCGGTTAGCATTGCTTCCTGAATTTTATCCATAGCGCCCATGCGTTCGGCAACGGGGATAAAATCATTCGGGTAGATTAGGCCTCTTTCAGGGTGATGCCAGCGAATTAAAGCTTCTGCGGCAATTAGTTTTCCATTCAAATCTACTTGAGGTTGATAATGGGCGTGGAAGGCAAA
>NZ_LWEY01001106.1:0-1375 GCF_001634935.1 Oleiphilus sp. HI0043
GTTTTATTATACCCGGTAAAACCCTCCTTCCTTACATACTGTCCTAGCTCTGAATTGTAATTCGAGGTAAAGCCATAATTTTCAACTGCAGACGCGATGCGTCTTAGCATTTCTGGCGCATCGGTATTTCCTGTTATCCAGTAAGCTTGCCAGAGGAAATCTACGATATTCTCAGTCATCCATGCTGAGAAGCCTCTAGAGCTACTATCACCTAATGGTGCACTCCCCTCATTATGCACACCTTCGTGAACATCGATATTATGAGTAAAGCCACCACTTTTCGGTGTCCAACCATTTTCTACATCCCAGGTTTTTTCAGTTTGCTGCATATCTTTCAGAGAGTTAATTCGCTCATTAAGGTGAGCTAAAACCGTTGAATCAGCCGTCATTTCATAGGCATTAATCTCTGCTAGTCCTGCTATACCTGCCCCGCGCTCAGTAAAACCTTCATTCTCGTTATTAAAGGTGTCTCTCGTACCATATTGATTCCATCCCAAGTCAGATTGTAACGCCATATTGGTAATTAATGGATCATCCCATTGACTATCATCGCCAGTAAGGGCCCAGCTCAATTTAGCCTGCTGCGGAGCAATATATTTCCCATCAGCACAAGCAACACCACCAAATGTAAAACAACCATCACCACCAGCCATTGCCGGGGCCGTTCCATCATTCCGCACATGCGAGAAGTAGAACTGCTTCGATAGGAATGCCTCTTTTAAGAATTCTACCCGCCCAGTAGACATATACGCTTTGAACATGGCACTTGATCGATCAAACAACCAATTACCTCCACTGGAAGCGCTATAATCAAGCCCACCAGCCCAATTTTCGAACTGCCCTACTTGGTATTGCTCAAAACCGTCTGACGAACCACTTGAGGGCACATAAGGAGGAATCAGGCCTGACTCGGACAAATAGCTTGTATCGTGCAAGGCAAAAATTCGTGGGTAAGGCAGGTTATTTTTATCTGCGCCTGCAGCCGCCCAACCTAGAGAGTGTGCAACTTCAGACAAGCGTGTGACTGCTGCACCACCATCTGTAATTGTCAGGTCTATATTACCACCGGTCATATCGACATTTTGCAGCTGGATTGTCACCGAACGAATAGAGTTATCAGACCAATGGTAACGTAAGCCACCTTCAACGTAGGCTGCTAATTCCGTTGAACCATTCAGAACCTTGATTTCCGAAATATCAGTCACTTCACCCGCTGCCAGAGGCAAACCAAAGGTGACGACCTCAGAGTTTGTCGGCGTTACTTCACTATCAGCTTGTAAGGTGATCTGCGTATTTAACGCATGAACTGATGTCCCCGCTATGAGTAGACATGCTCCAGCACTATATCTCATAAAACACGATCTTAAAGCTTTCA
>NZ_LWEY01001107.1:0-2163 GCF_001634935.1 Oleiphilus sp. HI0043
GACTCGAGACCCGATATTCGCTCATTAATCATGGTTTGCTCGGCGCCTGATAAGGCAAGCGACTCATTATTGGGATAAAATCTGTACTCTTCTTTATCTCCGTCAAATTTTATTTTACCCAGAATTTGACCGCTATTACTTATGCAATCAAGCTCTTGCTGAATTGGCCAGAACAGCACCATTTACCACTCCCTCTTAAAACAATTCTATCTCCGAATAATAATCGCAGATAATACTTGCGCAAACAAAAGATTTAAGTAGTTAAGCAATTTGAACGCTTGCAAGCTTAGCAATTGGCGTTAACGTAAAATAGCAACAATCGCTGGATGATCTGAGTAGCTGCCGGTGGACACCGCGTAATCATCAAGACAGGTCAACCCACGATACAAAATATGGTCAACTAGAGACTTCTTGCGGTGCTTGGGTTTTGAGTGAGATTCTATACTGTCTTGCATTCTGCAACTACTGGCTGATAATAAGGAGCCTTTAGCTCGTAACAACTTCAACACTGTAGAGTTCGCTGTATCGTTAAAATCCCCTAAAGCAATAACCTTCGCGACTTTAGTCGAGGAAAAATCGTTTGCTTCGCGTTCAACGGCTTTCGACAGCGCCAATGCCTGGCTTTCACGCTTTAAGCGCTTGCTCTTGCTATCATTTCGCTTCGATAGAAAATGAGAGCTTATAACTGCGACTTGCTCCCCGGAAGCATTATCTAAGTAGAAGCGTGCACCGACAACCTTACTCAGACACTTTTTCTTTTTGACACCATTGGTTTTTCCGCAAGGGAAGCCGTAGTTTGTTAAACTACCTTTGACTGGTTCCAAACGGCTGATTAAGGCAACATCTTGGCCCGTTGCCGTATCCCTTCCCTGTGTAAAATACGCTTTCCAGTCTTTGCCAAAACGGTTTGCCAAATCGATCGCAACGTACTTATTTTCAATTTCTGACACCGCTAGAATATCTATCCTATGCTCTCTAACAAGCTTCGCATAGAATGCCAGCTCAGTTAGGTAATCCTTCTTTGACATGTCTCGTATCGTCACTTTACTACCGTCAGCTTTACCGTCATAAGGGGTCCATAGCCATTCGGTATTTAAAGTCATTACGCGAAGCTCTGCGTTTAAGCCTGTACAACACAATATACAGACCCCCATAATCATAGATCGAATTACCATTAGGGTTTCACTCTTTTCTGCGAGCCTCCATCATAGCAAGAACCTATAGACCGTTACGACAAGGTTACGGAACATTTGTAGCGGATATTGTTTGATCGCGCGGTTCGTCATGCAAATTAGACGACTGATACTTATTTACATAAGCAGGAGACTTATAGAATATCTTGAGGTCCCTATATTGAATAACATCTTTAAACATCTGGATAAATTCATCCAGGTTCAAGCGAATTGGATTCAGGGTTGTCGGTTGTCGCTCAGTTAGTCCGTAAACAACCTTACCCGCATCACGCTCATCTACGAAGGTTCCAAACAAGCGATCCCAGATTATTAACACGCCACCAAAGTTTGTATCGATCTGCTCCGGTTTGCAGCCATGATGAACCCTGTGGTGCGAAGGTGTATTGAAAACCTTTTCAAATACTCCCAACCTTCCAATAAGCTCGGTATGAAGGAAGAATTGATAAGACAGGCTTAATTCAATCGCAATTAAAGCAAGATCTTTGTCGAAGCCAATGATTGCTAGTGGCAACCACCAGATCATCCAGCCAAAATTAACATCCATTAAAAAGTTTTGGCGCAAAGCGGTAGAAAAATTCATAATTTTAGACGAATGGTGCGTTACATGTATTGACCATAACCAACGTATTTTATGCATACCGTAGTGGTAGATATNAAAGAAAAAATCGCATGCGATAAATAGGAATAGGTAACTCAACAAACCATCTTCAATTTTATACTGAAACCCGTATTGAGCAACAAACTCATAAAATGCCTGAATAAACAGGGCAATAGCAATCCCATCGAATATTTTATAAATCCCACCGGTTGCAATATTCGTTAGCGTTTCCTTTAAATGGTAGGCATCTTTTCTTCCCTTCCTATGCCAGTACCAAGCCTCAAGACAAATAATTGATATAAACACGCTGCCAAAAAGCATAATAAAGCCCAAGGCATGTAGTAAGTCGCTCATGAATTGCTCCTTCAAACT
>NZ_LWEY01001108.1:0-953 GCF_001634935.1 Oleiphilus sp. HI0043
GCCGTTTATGGTATGCCTTATTCTGAATGGAAAGAGAAGCATCAATTGAAGGCAACGCCTCAGCAGCTCGAAGCTTTTGAAGCGAAGCAGAAGTAAATCACTCCTGCCTAAATTTCTAGACCCAAATGCTTCTTGGCAGCTTTGACCAGCTTTGGGTCGAGAGCGGGTGGTGTGATATCAACACCTTTCACAAGCTGATCATTCAGCTTCTGCATGACAGCAACTCGCATGCTCCACTTATGATTAGCGGGTACTACGTTCCAGGGTGATGCTTCGGTACTAGTGAAACGGAACATATCGTTGCTTGCGTGTGTGTAATCGTCCCATTTTAGCCTATTTCGGATGTCTTCTTCTGTTAGCTTCCATTGCTTTTCTGGTGTGTTTAAACGTAGTTCAAAACGCTTAAGTTGTTCTTCGGGCGTGATATGTAAAAAGAACTTGATCAGGTGCACGCCGTCATCAGTCAACATTCGCTCAAATTCATTTATTTCTTGATAAGCTCTCTGCCAAGCTGTTTCTGGTGCAAAGCCTTCTACTCGCTCGACAAGCACCCGGCCGTAATAAGAACGGTCAAAAATGGCTAAGGTGCCTGGCTTGGGAAGACGGGTTTGAAAGCGATACAGGTAGTGTCGGCCTTGCTCATCGGGGTGAGGCGCTGATATCGGATAGACCCTAAAACCGCGGGGGTCGAGCTTTTCGCTAATTCGCCTAATTACCCCACCTTTACCTGAGGCGTCCCAACCTTCAAACACGATAATTGCTCGTTTGCCTTGTCGATAATAGGCTTGTTGGATTTGGAGAAGGCGCTCCTGGCAGCTTTTAAGTGCTTTTGTGTATTGGCTTTTTGATTCAATGAGAGCTTGATCAAAATTCACCTTAGAGAGGTTAGGAGGCTTTTGTTCAAGGATAACGGGCGAGGCTGGGTGAGTGATGTTTTTCATTGGTATCCTGTT
>NZ_LWEY01001109.1:0-1779 GCF_001634935.1 Oleiphilus sp. HI0043
GTTGTTTGCGATGTATCTCCGAATTTCAGAGCTAGTTGCCGATGAGCGCTCGACACCACTAATGTGCGACTTTGAGCGAGATCGAGACGGAAATTGGTGGTTTAAAGTTACAGGCAAAGGAAACAAAAACCGAAGAATTACAGTTTGCGATGACATGCTGAAATCTCTCAAGCGATATAGAGAGCATTTAAACCTAAGCCCGTTGCCTAGCATTAATGACAAGTCACCAATCTTGCCTAAATACAAGGGTTCTGGTGGCATTACTAGTACGCGTCATGTTCGCTTGATCGTTCAAAATTGTTTCGATGCTGCTCACAATAGAATGCTAAAAGATGGGCTCGAGCAGGATGCGGATGACCTTAGAATTGCTACAGTTCACTGGTTGAGACATACGGGAATTTCGGAAGACGTCAAACATCGTCCTCGCGAGCATGTACGAGATGACGCTGGTCACGCCAGCATGGCCACTACAGACAGATATATAGAGTCAGATCTACGTGAAAGACATGAATCCGGGCGCAATAAGCGAGTTAGAGAAATTTAATAATAGGTCCGGATAAAAAGATCTGTAATATTTCCTAGTAAAACAGATAGTTACAGCTCTAAATGTAAAATCTGCTCCCTATATTGTTGAGGAGCCTACCTTAGGTAAAATTTTATAAGTAGTTAGTTTCCTATTAGTCATTAGTAGCAAGGGTATTTGGTAGTATGAACTCACCTCTAGAGGTCTTACGTGAGCAGCGCCAGGCAGCTATCGCGAAGCAAGACCCAAGCGCAAAATATTGTTCTTTCGCGACGCTAGAGGAACACTGCCCATCCCAAGTTAGAATGCGAACACTCGTTGTGCGAGAGATATCTACTGAGTCTTGCCTATTATTTGTAAACCGCTTAGCGCAGAAGAACTTATCAAACTTAGCAGCTAACAAAGCTGAAGCGCTATTTTTTTATCCTTCTCTTATGTGTCAGTTCAGAATGCGTGGGAGTTTATCGTTATTGTCTGCCTCTCAATTAGAACCCCATTGGCATCATAAACCTCACGCATCAAAGCTTTTAGATCACTACTATGCTCGTTACCAAAATCAGAGTTCTGAATTAAATGATCGAAAAACCTTGGAACAGGCTTTATTGGAGTTAAAGAAAATATATCCAAACTCTGATGAAGTGCCCTTTACAAAAGACGCTTTAGGTTTGCTTATTACTGCTGATTACTTAGAAATTTGGCAGGCTCATGATAGTGGTGTGCATGAACGGTCTCTATTCACCAAACATGGTTCTATATGGATAGAGCAGCTGTTGGTTCCCTGAATAATGGTCTTTTGCCGGATGATTGCAATCTATTTCCCTTATACAGACGTATTTAATAAGTACCCTCTATAAATAGGAAATAGCGCAATGATCAATCTATTTAAGCAACACACAATGAAACGCTTGATTAAGGAATATGAAAGAAAGCTGACCTACGCTTTCGAGGCTCAAAGAATGGGTGATATGAGAGAGTATGCCAAGCGAACCCAGGATGCTGATTTGGTATATCAGCAAATAAAGGATCGGCAGCAGTCTTAAACTTGTGAACGCATCAGTGAAAAGACCTTCAGGCGCCATGCTAGAAGGTCTGTTTAGTATTACTGGTGTAAAGGACATCCTTTAAACCTGCGTTCACGTGCCTGATAATCCTGAGCCTTGACCTCCCATCCTTGAAGGTTGCTGTCGATTATCGATTCTAGTAAATCAATATGGCTCCTATCTGAGTTTAACGCAGGGATATACTGATAACTTTGT
>NZ_LWEY01001110.1:0-1085 GCF_001634935.1 Oleiphilus sp. HI0043
CAACGTGCCGGTAGCCGTACAAAATCGAAGCGGCAAAGGTGTGTGGCAAGTAAAAGGCGTCATGCTATTCATTTTTATCACTGACTTTTTGATAATGATGCTGAATGCTTTGCTGTCAGCTATCTATTTCTTTTAGACTACTCTATCGACAAGGCTTAGGAGACTTCTACCATGATTAAAGCATATGCAGCGTTTGAAGCAGGTGGTGAACTAAAACCATTCGAATACGATCCTGGTGATTTACCAGACGACCAAGTTGAAATTGCCGTCGAGCACTGCGGCATTTGCCACAGTGACCTAAGCATGCTCAACAACGAATGGGGAATGACCCAATACCCTTTTGTGCCCGGGCATGAGGTGATCGGCAAAGTGAACGCCATCGGTAAGCGCGTTAAGTCGATTCAAATTGGACAGACTGTCGGCTTAGGCTGGCACTCTGGCTACTGCATGAGCTGCTCGTCCTGCCATAGCGGCGACCATAACCTTTGCGCTTCAGCCCAAGGAACCATCATCGGTCATCACGGCGGATTTGCTGACAAGGTACGCGCGGAAGAAAGTAGCGTCGTTGCCTTACCCGAGGGTTTTGAAGAGCCTTCAGCCGCCCCTTTGTTTTGTGCTGGCGTGACCGTTTTCAATCCACTTGTTGAATACAACATTAAACCCATCGACACCGTTGGCGTCATTGGGATTGGTGGACTAGGCCACTTAGCCCTACAGTTTTTACGTGCCTGGGGCTGTGAAGTCTGGGCCTTTACCTCATCTGAAGCTAAAAAAGCTGAAGCCCTAGAGCTTGGTGCGCACTATACCGTTGACTCCAAAAACCCTGACGAACTCAACGCTCTGGCCGGCAAGTTTGACTTGGTCTTATCCACCGTTAATGTGAAACTCAAATGGAACCAATACGTCAATACACTCGCCCCCAAGGGCAAGCTACATTTTGTCGGTGCGACACTTGAGCCTTTAGATCTTAACGTATTTTCATTGATGGCCGGTCAACGCTCAGTGTCTAGCTCTCCTGTTGGGAGTCCGCAAGCACTGCGCAATATGTTGTCATTTGCAAAGCGACACGACATTAAACCCAAGGT
>NZ_LWEY01001111.1:0-6772 GCF_001634935.1 Oleiphilus sp. HI0043
TCTTCAGTTATAGAAGCGGCTAGTATTGCGTCAGCTTTTTTGTTTTTAACTAAACCCAAGCAGCGTTTTCATGGCAATAATCGAATATTAGCTGTTACGCCAAGCTTCTGAAATACTGATAACGCAACTTCTACGTCGGTTCCCACCACTTTATTATCTTCTTCATAGGCAAATGGAGGCCATGGATCTGTGACAATGTCTATTGCTTCATTTGCCCACGCCAACTGTACACAAAGTAAAGCAATTATGAACAATAAGAACTGATTTACTGACAACTTCATATCTGCCCCTTGATCATCAGTGTAGAAAAATTCCAGTTACTAGCTTAGTTGAAAACCCCCTCTTAGGAAACTTAACGATGCCCCTATGAGGCCTTGTTAGCTGCTTTTTGCATACTTTGATTTTAACCGTTTATGACGATGAGCAAATATTGATTGAAATACTGGTTTAAATAAATAACCTAAAAAGCCTAATTTACTTTTGAAATAAACGACATCTCTTATTTTTGCCCCTGAACCATCAGCTGAAATAGTTTGCTCATGTGACCACACATTATTGAGCATAGTTTTTGATGATTCGATAAAACCCATGCTATTGACCGATCTAAATTTAAATCGGTGTAAATCAACCGGGATGAACCCAAATAATAAGATTATGCTCGAAAATATATCGTCATTTACTGGCCACTCAGATATTGGTTTTGCCGGCCATTGTTGAGGGGCCGACATTTTTAATATGGGAGATAACTCGTAATTAACCCCCGACATGACCAATAGGTCTGCCGATAAATTTTCGGGGCAAACTGGCAACGATATTTCCATTTCGAATTTTGGCATGAATTTCCTTATTAAAGCTCACGGAGTTCCACAAGATTGCTTGGTTATGTTTTTAATATATTTTTTCCAGTAAATACCATAGATAGCTATTGGGATAACAAACTCTAAAATCATCGCCGGAATTAGAACACTAGCTGGAGGTCCTACGGACAATATTGAAATTAAACGGCCAAGCCCACCAATAAAAAATACCAAAGCAATAGATGGAATGAACTTATATTGAGCCTGAATATTTTGAGCGACCCAAAAGCAAAAGGCCCCATAAGCTAACCAGAAAACAGAGAAAAATCTTAATTCGTTATCCACTGTTGCTTCTGCACCTCCGGTTGAACCCGGAATTGCGGAAGCACCACCAAATAAGACATTTAACCCAGTTATTGCGACGACTAAAGCTAGTGCATACAAGATGTATTTTAGTGTTGATTCCATTCAATTATACCTCGATGTTGAAGTCTATTTTTTGCCTAACGCCCCGTTAACCGGGCGAGCGGGAGGCTAGTCCTGCTGAATGCTTCGTTAAATTATTTTTCATAGTGGTAACGGTAAGATATAATTATAAGTTTATTATCGTCAACAACATATACCAACCGATTACTGTCATCTATGCGGCGAGACCAGAAATCAGCTAGGCTTTCTTTAAGAGGCTCAGGTTTACGTATACCCATCAAAATGATGACGTTGAGTATCGGGTATGAGCTTGTTGATACGTTTAAGTGTTTTCTTGTCTTGGCCTTGCCAGTAAACATAATCTGACTACGCCTCCGTAGTCGATGCTAATATTTCAATCATCGAGCAATCCATGCTCCTCTGTTTTGCCTGCACGATATTGCTGGATTGATTTACTTAGATGAGCGGCATTTGCAGGACTCTAGAGTAAATGCACTGGTTAGGCATTTTAATCGTCAATTAACAGATGCCCAAAATAAGAGAACACACCTATCATAACACCTGTGAATAGTTGTGCATGTACAAGATAGGACAATTTTTTCAACTCTCTTGGAGAGTATCGCCAGCTGATAAAAATACCGAATAGCCCTTGCCAGATTACTAGTGCGAGTACCGCAGGGAAAAAAAGAATATGCATTGGTAAACCCATTAAAGCGATGTGCAGAAGTATTATAGCCACCGCACCGATACCGAAATATACATGCGTTCTATTTAATAGATTGATCAAACTATCTATAAGCGGCGGGTCAAGCTCTATACTGTATTCTGGTAAGAGCCTTTTAGCGATAGCCCCTTTTCCAAAAAACAATTTGATTAGAGTTCTGGCGTAAATGAATACGAGTAGCCATAAACCAATCTCTCCTAACCCTTCACCTATTTCAGCTAAAAATGTTTCACGCTCTTCAACTGGCGGGTAAAGGCTAAGGGCGTATATATAATATCCAATTGATAAGGCTACAGTGCTTCCTGTAAAAATAAGAATCTTTTTTAAACCCGTAGATACCGATTTCATTGTTTCATATTCCTAACGCCTACATTTGTGGCCGAACGAAGTGAGGTCCGGCCCAGCCGTTTTTTGGCTGGGCGATGCAAGATGGCCTTGTTACACGTTTTGATAGTTTGATACCTCGATAAGGTTGCCGTCAGGATCTCTAAAATATACTGACTCAACTTTACCTTTTGCACCTGTACGGCTTACTGGCCCCTCGATCACTGTAACGTCACAACTGTTTAAATGCTCGATAGCACTACCTATCGGGGTGGTAATAATAAAACATAAATCAGCATTACCTGATTTAACATTATTCGCTTTAGGTTCGAATTCACTGCCCAGTTGATGGAGGTTTATTTTCTGATTGCCAAATGACAACGCAACTCGGGACTCACCGAATATAACTTTTTCCATGCCCAATACTGATTGGTAGAAACTTACACTCTCCTCAATATCTTTGACGGTTAAAACTAAGTGATCAATTCTATCTACTTGCACAATACACCCTGTATTTTTTACATGTAACGCCTTTAGGTGCGGCTTGAACCCGAAGGCGAGACCGGTTGAACGCTTGGTTAGCTTCTATTTTCGGAAGATAGTAAAAACTTTCGTAAATCTCTTTCTTGCCTCAATACGTGAAGGATATAGGCTGAGTCGCTATCTACTTTGTAGAAAACACGACAAGGATTTACTACAACTTCTCTATAATTTAGAGTCGAAATTTCTTCAGGTACTCTGCCTGAGTCAGGGAATTGTTCGAGCCTCTGCACCTTGCTGAAAACGTTTTCTACTAGCTGCCTCGCAGCGTACGGATTACTAACTTCAATATAATCTGCAATATCGTTCAGATTAATTAATGCTGGCTCAGTCCAGATTATTTGAGCCATTTACTCATCTTCTCTTTAGCTTGCGACATGTCCATTGTTCGACCTTCACGGATTGCCTGTTCGCCTTTCGCGATACCTTCCAGGATTTTCATCCGATCTACCATCAACTCATAATCAGCCACATCAACCAAATAGGCTGATGGCTGGCCATGTTCAGTTATAAGAATAGGTTCTTTTGACTCATGCAGATCTGCAAGCAGTTTCGTTGCTTGTCTCTTTAATGTAGTAACGACTTCAGTTCTCATAGTGACACCTTATATTAAAATGTATCACTATAGTATCACTCGAAATCAAAAAAAACTAACGCCTTATGCAGAGGCGAGTGAAACGAGTCCAGCCCACGGCCCTTTGTGGGCGTTCTTTGATTGCCTTGTTAAGGCTTTTAATTTATATTGTACGGTAATTCCGTACATTTAATTGGTGATTATTATGGATAGTGTAAGTGTTAATAAATTTAGAGACAACTTGAAAGGCTTTGTAGAACAGATAGTTGGGAACCATGAGCCCTTAAAGGTAACTAGGCGAGCCGGTGACGATTTTGTTGTGATGAGTGCTGACGACTGGGAAAGAGAGCAAGAAACCTTATATGTTTTGCAGAATACTAACTTGATGAAGCAAATCGCTGACTCGGTAAAAACACATACTGACAATGAAGGTTATAAGCCAAGCAAGGAGGAGATGAGTGAGATCACTGGTCTTTGAGGGAAATACATGGCAAGAATATGAAACCTTAAGAGAAAACGATAAAAAGCTATATAAGGTACTGTGCCGACAACTTAAGGAAATGCTGCGTGGTAACCCTGCCGAAGGAACGGGAAAACCAGAACAACTTAAGCATAATTTATCGGGACTTTGGTCGAGACGTCTAAGCCAGAAAGACCGGTTAATTTATAAATACGACGATGAGTATATTTACATTTTTGCTATTGGTGGGCACTACGGCCAACACTAATAGGCCTTAACGCCCGGCTCACCGAGCAAATTTTATTGGCGGCATTTTTGGAACAAAAATGGTGACACTAAAATTTGTCCGGTGGAGCCGCTTGTTAAATGCTTGGATATGGAATAGCATAACAATACATATAAACAATGCGCATTAGGAGCAAATACCATGCGACCAAGTTTTGACCAGCAAGCGCCTAAGAAAGCTACTAACCTAACAGTAAACAGTGACCTTTTAAATCAAGCTAAAAGTTTGAAAATAAACTTATCAGCGACACTTGAACAAGCCTTGATTGTTCAAGTAAAAAAAGCACAACGCGAACAATGGCTTAAAGAAAATAAAGATGCTATTGACGAGCTGAACAAGTTGAGTGAAGAGAATGGTTTATTTTCTGACTCATTCAGGAGCTTTTAATGAGCCAATTTACGCTTTATTTGAACAAAGACAAAAGCAGTAAAAAAACATACCCCTATTTTGTTGATGTGCAAAACAACTTACTAAATGACTTGAATTCAAGACTAGTTATCCCGTTAACCCCTTCGAAAAAAGTTAACGAAAAAGTAGCTCAGAAGCTATGTCCTACAGTTAGAATTGAAGGAGAGGATTTCGTCCTCGTTACCAACCAAATGACAACTGTGCCTAAAACGCTTCTGAAATCCGAAGTAGACTCTCTAGAACATTATCGCTACCAAATCATTGATGCGATAGATATGTTGATTACTGGCATTTAACGCCAGCCGTAACCGGCGCATTTGTAGTGAGCAGCGCGAACGAAAAATGCCTCCGAGTTTACGGCATTGTTAGGTTTCGAATGCAATCTCTGCCTCCATAAACGTTACGGTACTTCCGTACAGTATGACTCGGTCGGCTTTGACTTCGCATGTAAGGCTGCCACCACGCTTAGAGACTTGCTTGGCGCTTAAAGTGCTTTTCCCAAGTTTACCAGCCCAGTACGGCGCAAGTTTGCAATGCGCTGCACCAGTAACGGGATCTTCGGGGATGCCAATTTTAGGAGCAAAGAATCTACTGACAAAATCCACATCGGAGCCCGGTGCGGTAACGATTACACCGCGAAAATCGAGTTGGCTAAGCAAAGAGTGGGTTGGTGTGATGGCTCGAACGATTGCCTCATTATCAAACACAGCTACGTAATCATCCGCGACCAATACCTCAATGGGGCACACACCAATGGCTTTAACCAAAGTTTCGGAAACCTCACAAGGAGTTAGTGCTAGCGCCGGAAAATCCATTTTTAGTTGATTGCCATCCTTTTCCACGCAAAGGTTGCCGCTACGCGTCTCAAAGATAATCGTTGGTTCAGTATGACCAAGAATTTCAAAGATGACATGAGCCGTTGCCAATGTGGCATGCCCACATAAATCAACCCCCTTAACAGGACTAAACCATCTTAAATTAAACCCAGTTTCTGTGGGCACGAAAAATGCTGTTTCAGATAAATTGTTTTCTTCTGCGATGGCTTGAAGCAATTCATCTTTCAGCCAGTTATCCAATGGACATACTGCCGCCGGGTTTCCCTCGAATGCACGGGTTGCAAAGGCATCAACTTGGTATTGTTTTATTTTCATATCCGATACTGTGTGATAAAAACCTAACGCCGCAATAAAGGGCGAGCGGCGCGCAGCAAAGCGAGTCCAGCCCACGGGCCCTTTCGTGGGCGATCTTTGATTGCTTGGTTATGTACTGTTGTCACGGAAAGGCCTCGATAATAGTGAGAATACCAACCAAGTTAAATATACAAATACTAAGTAAAAAATGCTAAATACAGACCCAAGCGCAAAAGTAGTGACCTGTGAACCTGTATGGACAGTATCTATTGTTGTTTGATGTTCTGGACCAATTTGAACATTTTCAGGTTTTGGTAACAAAGCTGCCACATCACTTTCTGAGAAAAACGCAATATTTAACAACCAATACGAAAACACCAAGAGAGTTGAGAATAATACGATACCAAAACGCTTGAATCGACCCTTTAAGTACTTTGAATTTAAGAATTGTAATATGAATGGGAATGTTAGAAATATTGCTAACAAAGCCACATAAGGTTGAAAGAATGTAAAAATAAGCTCGAACATTGTGACTAACTACTTTTCCTTGTATGTACATAGACATAATGACTCCCCACGTCCCAAAAGAGTGCTGACCTCCTATCGTGGGTTAGCAAAGCCAGAGCCATAATATATGTGTCATACCATATAAGCGGAGGCCAGCACCATGAAAAACAATACCATAATTTTTGTCGGATTGGACACCCATAAGGAGTTCACCGAAGTCGCATATTGCGAAGATCAACGAGGCTCAGAAGTAAAACACCTTGGAAGAGTTTCTTCAGCCAAAGTATCACTTACCAAGATGGCGAGACAGTTTGAAAGCAAATACCCGCAGGCTACCCTGCATTTTGTTTATGAAGCAGGCCCCTGTGGCTACTGGATTTATCGATTGCTGACAAGCTTAGGCCATTGTTGCTATGTTGTTGCGCCATCACTGATTCCAAAGAAACCCGGACAACGCGTGAAAACAGATAAACGCGATGCACAAGATTTAGCTCGTTTGGTTCGTAATGGCGACCTTGATCCGATTTACGTTCCTGAACCCGCAGATGAAGCAATACGAGATCTATCTCGAGCACGTGAGCGTGCAATGCATGATT
>NZ_LWEY01001112.1:0-16954 GCF_001634935.1 Oleiphilus sp. HI0043
ATCGACCCTTTGTGATTGGTCGTTATTTAGCATAAAACACTCTCGGGGGAGTACATAAGTGGCACTGGCAATTTTCGACTTAGACAACACATTAATCGCGGGTGATAGCGACCATGCCTGGGGCGAATTTCTCGTCGAAAAGTCTATTGTCGACGCTCAAGTTTACAAAGAGGCCAATGATCAATTTCTTTTGGATTACCAAAATGGTGAACTCGACATCCTCAAATACCTGTCATTCGCGCTTCGCCCACTCGCCGCACATCCGACAGAGCAACTGCTGAAATGGCGAGAAGAGTTTTTTCTGGAGAAAATCAAACCACTTATGCTTGATAAGGCAATCAAGCTTGTTGAAAAACACAGAGCTGCCGGAGATACTCTCCTGATTATTACCGCCACAAACCACTTTGTTACTGAGCCTATTGCTCAGGCTTTTGGCATTGATACACTGATAGCGACCCTTCCCGAGCAAGTCGACGGTCGATATACAGGCAAGGTAAGCGGCACACCCAGCTTTAAAGAAGGGAAAATTACGCGTTTGAACGAGTGGTTAGAGACGAATCACCATACACTCAAAGGTTCTTTTTTCTATAGCGATTCACATAATGACCTGCCTTTATTAAAGCTGGTCAGCACGCCAGTCTCTATCGACCCGGATGACACCTTAAGAGAATATAGTGAACAAAATGGCTGGCCAATACAAACTCTCAGAAGCTAAGAAAAAAGACATGATCAGGGGCTTATTCACCACTTTCTGTTGTTTAGCGCTATTCGGCTGCAGTGAACCCTCAACGCCAGATATCACATCCAGCAAAACAAGCTCAGCAATAAACAAGCAATCGTCAGATATTGGCAACCGTCAAATCGCAACACTCTCCACCTCTTTGATCGACCAAATGGTTAAAGAGAGTAATCGATTACTTACTGAAACCAGCAACGCAGCCGCTAAGCTACAAAGTTCTATCGACAAACTAACGACTCAGCCATCGAAAGAATCTCTACAGGAAGCTCATCAGCAGTGGAGTCTAGCTCACGATACATATATCTCGACTAGACTTCTTAGACAATGGCTAAAAAGCCTGAACATCATACATCCGGTTTTGGATGTGACTCTCAGCTCTCCTGAACTCGTTCATACGAACCACAACCGCATTGATCAGTACCCTTTGATTCCTGGCTATTTAGATAAGGTCCAAGGCTACCCGCTAAGCGGTTTAATTCACTCTGAAATCGAATTGACCAAGGATAGCCTTAATCAGGAGCATTTACTCGGAGATTCTGCCTATGTTGCCTTAGGCTTTCATGCTTTAGAGTTTATGCTTTTTGGCGAGAGTGGAAACCCGAGAATCGTTGCAGACTTTTCAATCGAGAACACTAGCAAAAGTCAGAACCAAAGCGCCAAGCGTAGAGCAAAATACCTCAAACTCCTAAGCAAACTGCTCAAACAAGATATCGAAGCTTTTAGCGTTTCTTGGAACAGGCTCGATGGCTACTATCCAGCAGCACTTGCCACCATTCCTGAAGAAGAACTCAGAGCATCACTTCGTCAAATTGCTGAAGTAGAACTCGAAGCCTGTCGGCAAATTCAAATGCTGATCGGCAAGCAAGCTATGCACGATACCAAGAGTAGTATCGCCGCAAGAATAAGCCTTGCAAATCGCGTCATTGAAACACTAGAAAGCACGAGACAAAACTAAGCCCTGCATCGCACTTTCATTTAATCAAACTACGATGCTGGCAAAACTCTGACGAAAATTGATTTCAGGTATTCTGTTTCCGGAATTACTGGCAGTATTGGGTGATCTGCACCTTGGCCGCCCTGCTCAATTACTTGTAAGCGCTTTTCCAAAGTCTGGCCACTTACCGCAATAGCTTTCATCAAGGCTTCTCGCGAAAGGTGCATAGAACACGACGCAGAAACCAGTAAACCATCTTTTTCTAGCAGGCGCATCGCAAGCTGATTCAAACGTTGATAAGCAATCTCACCCGCTTTCTGGTCCTTACGCTTAGGAATAAATGCTGGTGGATCAGCGATAACAACATCAAATTTCTCACCTTCAAGCTTCAACTGCTTGCACACGTCAAAGACATCACCCTCAATACAACTTACCTTGTCAGACAAGTCATTTAGTGCCGCATTCTTCTCAACGTAATCAAGCGCCATTGAAGAGCTATCTACACAGGTAACCGACTCAGCCCCAAATGCAGCGGCTTGAACTCCCCAACCGCCCACATAGCTATACAAGTCCAGCACGCGCTTACCTTTAACATAGTCTTTTAAGCGCGCCCGATTCATGCGGTGATCATAAAACCAGCCTGTTTTTTGCCCCTTCATAACTGGTGCAAGAAAACGAACACCGTTCTCTTCCAGTTCGGCGTCTTCAAGCTCCTCTCCCATAGCAAGCGAAACATAGGACTCGAGATTCTCGGCAGATCTCATCTTGCCATTATTTTTAAACAAAATCGTTTTCGGTCGACAAACCTTCTCAAGTGCCGAAACGATTTCATCCTTTAAAGACTCCATTCCAGCACTCGAAATCTGAACAACAAATACGTCTTTAAAGCGGTCAATCACCAGGCCAGGCAACATATCACTATCACCATAAACCAAGCGATAAGAATTCCCATCAAAGGCTTGCTCTCTGAGGGACAAAGCGATCTTTAACCTGTGCCTGAGCAAAGACTGGTCCATTGCCTGTGCAGGGTCCCGGCTAATCATTCGACCAGCGATGAGTGATGCAGGAGAAATAAAAGCCCGGCCAATCGCTTTACCCGCCTGGTTGACCACAATAGCTTGTTCGCCTGGCGCAAACTGTTTTAAGGGACTTTGCTTGGTATCAATCTCATTGCTATATATCCAGAGGTGACCCTGTTTTAGTCTCTTGTCAGCCCCTTTATTCAGGCAAAGCGTTTTAGGCTGGTCAGTCATCGTACACCTCTCGATATTTTAGTTAGCTTGAATTGGGCGGCAGTATATCAAGCAAGCCGATTTAGGCCCATTTTTATTCTGCTCATCGTTAGCTTATTTCTCAATTCATCCTACAATTACTAGGTTAATTATCAGTATTTGTAATAAAGCAAGTCACAGGCAGCAGCAAATTATGAGCAACCAACTCACCGAAGCCCAGGTCAAAAAAATTCTTCAAGGCATTCATGTACCTCCACAACCCCAGATTCTTGTGGACTTACAAATGGAACAGATCATGCCGGCCCCGGATATTCAACGAATAGCCAATTTAATCGCGAAGGATGTTGGCTTATCCGGCACCATGCTGAAATTTGTTAATTCACCATTTTATGGTCTGGCAAATAAAATCACCTCCATTGAGCAAGCGGTATCACTACTGGGTATTCATACCGTTATTAATATCTTGAATGGCCTGGCAATCAAAGGTGAAATGTCAGATGAAGCCATCATTGAATTAACCTCTTTTTGGGATACCGCAAACGACATAGCGATGGTCTGCGCAGCGGTTGCCAAAAAAGTCGGCTACCGCACGCCAGACGAAGCTTATGCATTAGGCTTGTTCCATAATGCGGGTATTCCTCTCATGCTTTCACGCTTCGATGATTATATCACCGTCATGGAAAAAACTTATTCCGGCCAGCATGAGCGAGTCATTGACTTAGAGAATGAAAAATTCAACACCAATCACTGTGTCGTCGGTTATTTCACCGCCAAGTCATGGAACCTCCCTGAGCATATCTGCCAAGTTATTGCCGAACACCATAACACCAAGCAAGTGTTTGCAGTTAAAGACGGCAAAAACCAGCAGCAGAAAACCTTGCTGGCAGTTCTTAAACTGGCTGAGCATATTTGCGGAAACTACAAAGTACTTGGCCTACAAGATAGCGACCCGGAATGGGAAGATAGCCAAGATGACATATTAGAATACCTAGGCTTAACTGCTTACGATATCGAAGACCTTAAAGTAGGTTTCATTGAAATGGGTGTCACCGTTTATTGAACAAGAGTCTTTAAAACAAAAAAGGGAGAGTCTCTGACTCTCCCTTTTTTATTCAAGAAAATAAATACTCAGCCTTTGAAGGCTTTTACTTAACCTGCATGCCTTGGTATACGCTATCAAGCTGAGGTTTAACTAAATCTTCAGTATCTTCACCATTGCTTTCCTTGATCGCCAAGTTCAAATTCCATAGCTGATCAAACTTCTCAACGGCAACAGCCTTATTGGCCGCTTTATCACGTAAAATCGTTGGTTTTAGGAATACCACCAAGTTCTGCTTATTTACAACCTTCTGAGTACTTCTAAATAAAGCACCTAACCAGGGAATATCACCCAGCAATGGAACCTTGCTTTCTTGGTAAGTTTCGTCATCACGAATTAGGCCGCCCAGAACAATAGTCTCGCCATCATCAGCCAGAACATTCGTCTTAATCTGACGTTTCGAGGTAATAATATCGGCTCCAGCCGTTGACGGAGAAACGCCTGATATTTCCTGTTCAATTTCCAAACGAACTAAATTGCCATCACTGATACTTGGCGTCACAATCAACTTAACACCGACATCCTGACGCTCAATCGTAGTAAACGGGTCCGACGTTCCAGCACCGGAAGAAGTAGACTGACCTGTGATAATTGGAACATTCTCACCAACAATGATAGATGACTCCTGATTATCCATGGTTATCACTTTAGGTGTAGAAAGAACATTTGCGCTAGCATCACCTTCAAGCGCCTGGATCAGGCCACCCCAGCTTACACCACTTTCACTTGTTCGCCCAAAACCTGCGGTAATACCATCACTCGCACCAATACCTGAGACGTTAAGATCACCATCATCACTGCTATCTTGCGCGATCAACGCTGACAATACATTCGCCGTCGCAATTCCCGCATCAGAGAAGTTTGTAAATACACCTGGAACCGATGCACCCTGATCATACAAGGCCCACTGAATACCAAGTTTGTCATTCAGGTCATCTTTAATTTCAACTATCGCAGCCTCGATCAGTACCTGAGCTCGGCGAACATCAAGTTGCTCAATGACACCATCGAGCTCCTGAATCACTGAAGGTTCTGCTCTAATAACCAGCGCATTCAAACCTTCATCAGCATAAACACTCGCTTCTGAAGATTGGCTTTTACCCTTACCCTTAGCACCCTCACTACTAATATCGCCCATTAGCCCCTTTAACAACTCAGCTAACTCTCCAGCATCCGCATGTTTAAGTCGGACTACCTTGGTTTTACCACCCGTGGATGAAGGTTGATCCAGTTTGGCTATCAACTCTCGCATTTTCTCCCGGAATGCCTCATCGCCTCGAAGGATAAGCCGATTGCTGCGCTGATCTGCAACAACACTAAATTTATTGCCGCCACTTTTTCCTTTAGCTTTACTCAGCTCGCTAGGTGCTAACTCTTCTAAGAGCTTTACCATATCACCAACCCATGCTTCTTTAAGCTGAACAACTTCAAGTTCATATTTAGAAGGGCTATCCAGCTCATCAATAATCTTACTAATTCGTTTTATGTTCGCCAGGTGATCACTAATAATCAAAGCATTGGCAGCTGCGACACCCGCAAGGTGTCCATATTTTGCCACCATCGGTCTAAGAATCGGAACCAACTCTAAAGCACGAGCATTGTTAACCTGAATTACCCGCGTAACGATTTGCTCTGATGGTACCTTTTTCAAAAAACGATCGTTCTGAGCACTCTGCTTGGCATCATTTTGTCTGACAATCTTGATCACTTCCTGGCCAGGTATCGCTGCAAAGCCATGCACCCCCAAGACGGATAAAAACATTTCGTAAACAGCAGATTTATTCATTGAAGCATTAGAAATAACCGTGACCTTACCCTTAACTCGAGGGTCAATAACAAAGCTATAACCTGTTATATCGGCAACCTGACTAACAAATGCTCTGACATCCGCATCCTTCAGATTTACCTTCCAGGTTTGCTCCTCACCGAAGGCACTCCCGCTAAATACCAGCGCGGCACAAACAACCAAGTGCACCAACCTGAGACGGACCATACTGAACATGTTCTTTCCTAATGTAGACTTCATAACAATCACTTTACACTTAAGTCATTTGCATTACTGGGCTTGAGCCCGCAATTTTTTTATCTCAAAGGGTAGTTAATATAAAAGCTGGCGCCATCTCGCATCACTTCTACTTCCAAACTACCTTGCTCATAGAGACTTTTCATTAACTCTTTATCGCGCTGAATATCACCAAGGTTATGACCATTCACCGAGCGTATCACATCACCCTTGTTAAGATTTAGCCCCGACAACATTGGGTTTCCACCTTGGTAAACATACCCCTCTGAAGAAGCTTTCAGCCCAACTGAGCCCAATGCAGCGACAGGATCTTCCTGTAAGCGCTCTGCAGCCTCATCCATAAATTGCTGAGGCGTTTCTACTGATTCCACCCTTGCTCTTCTTTTCGGCTGGGCTTTAACCGGCGTTACCTTAGAAAAACTGCTACTGCCTTTGATGCTCTTCTTTTCTTCAAAAGCCAAAGTTTCTAGCCTTCCGTTACGCCTCAAGAGAATACGATCACTATATACCTCTTCCAAAGTGGCCCTGCCTGGTAGGGCATCACCTATGCCATAGTAATCCGCCTTCTTGCCAATCTCTTCTACTATAGCACCCGATGCGCCAGCCTGCTCTGACATAAAAACACCTTTTAATGCTAACCTTAAGCTGGTCTTAGGCGCTTCTTTTGGTTTATCCTGCTTTTTAACTACCTGTTTTCCTACTTGTCCGAATAAATGATAGTCAGCTAACCTGGCATCTCGCCCCTGGCTTTTCTTAGCTGTAACAACTTTATTCTGAGGCAACACTAAAGCGCGCTCATCCGAAGAAGCCAGTGAATACCAAAACACTCCAGCCCCCAGATAAGCGACATAAACAAGCAAAGTCACAGCCAACAGTGACTGAATCCTAGCAATTGTTCCTGACCCTAGCGTTATCAAATTATTCACCAGCCTAATAAATTTTCTTTTTCACTTTAAACACGACATCTTCTTCTTTGGAGTTTTGGGGCCAATGCTCATCAGCCAAATCCAATAAGCGTCTTTTCACTTTAACTAGCGCTTCACCCTCTGGGCTCACCGTCGCTTCAATGACATCAAACGATCCGCCACTATCACGAACACCTGCTTTTATTTCCCCAGTTTCGCTAGTTTCTATCACCCCCCTAAAAGGAGGAAAGCTACGTTGATGTATAGCGCGTTGAGCAGGATAGGCAATATCGCCACCAGACCACGAGATCATACCTGCAGCTGATCGCAGCATATTATCTTCAGCTAGCAGCTGTATATCCTTTAACAATAGCTGACCATCCAGGGTGACTCGTTGCGCCCTCAGCGCTGGGCTTAGCATAGATAAGTCTAGGTCACCACGAGAAACCGTCACAGCGATGTCAGACATGCCCACCGTAATCACAGCCTCCAATTCGCCCGCTTGGCTATCAATATCAAGCTTAACGGGAAGTGATAAGGCATATAGTTCAGATAATTTCACATTCCAATCAACTATTGAGGCAATGCCTTTATACTGAACCAAAGCACGACCATCCCAGATAGTCCCCTCAATGCCTTTTACCGAAACACCAACAGAGCGAAGAGAATTAGTTACAGAAGGATCAGCCTCTACAACTCCCTCCCAAATCACACGCGCTGGAGCCTTAGCCAGCACAAAAACGCTAAAGGCCAATAAGAAAACAAGAAGATACAGAATTGTTTTTTTCAACACGCGTAAAGACCAAGTCCTATTATCTGACCCACTTCAGTACAAGAGATACTGAAAACTACCGAGAACCTATCATGCTTATATACCTAAGCCGCCCGGTAGGGAGCCTACTGCTCTAAAAAGCGACCAATTACAGACTATTTAATATGATAAATCTACCTTTATTAACGGTTTTTCATACCTTTGCAGGGTTTTCTTGAGACATGCCTCAAGTACTTAGCCCCAAACGCAAGAAACCCGGCAAAAGCCGGGTTTCTTAATCACAAAGCGTGAAAGGCTGGATTACATCATTCCACCCATGCCACCCATATCAGGCATAGCTGGTGCTGCTGCACCCTCTTCTACGATATCGGTAACCATGCATTCAGTAGTGATCATCAAACCAGCAACAGAACCTGCTGATTGAAGCGCTGTACGCGTCACCTTAGCCGGATCAAGAATACCCATTTCCAACATATCGCCATATTCACCCGATGCAGCATTGTAACCAAAGCTACCTTCGCCCTGCTTAACCTTATCAGTCACGACAGAACCTTCGCCACCGGCATTCTCAACGATTTGACGCATAGGTGCTTCCATTGCGCGACGTAGCAAGTTAATACCAACGTTTTGATCTTCGTTATCACCTTGAAGATCTTCAATCGCTTGTAGAGCACGAATCAATGATACGCCGCCACCTGCAACAACACCTTCTTCAACGGCTGCACGAGTAGAGTGAAGCGCATCTTCGACACGAGCCTTCTTCTCTTTCATCTCGACTTCAGAACCAGCACCTACTTTGATTACCGCAACACCGCCAGCTAATTTAGCTACACGCTCTTGAAGCTTCTCACGATCATAGTCTGAACTGCTTTCTTCGATTTGCTTACGAATCTGGTTAACACGCCCTTCGATTTCTGCAGCTTGACCTGCACCATCGATAATCGTCGTATTTTCTTTACTGATGTTAACGCTCTTCGCTGTACCCAAGTTATCAATTGTTGCGGTTTCTAGAGACAAACCAACTTCTTCAGAAATAACCGTACCACCCGTTAGAGTAGCGATATCCTGTAGCATTTCCTTACGACGATCGCCAAAGCCAGGTGCCTTAACCGCTGCCACCTTAACAATGCCACGCATGTTGTTTACAACTAGAGTCGCTAGCGCTTCGCCTTCGATATCTTCAGCAATGATCAATAATGGCTTGCTTGCTTTAGCAACACTTTCCAGTACAGGAAGTAGCTCACGAATGTTAGAAACCTTCTTATCAACCAATAATATAAATGGGCTCTCAAGCTCTGCACTCATATTGTCCTGATTGTTGATAAAGTAAGGTGATAAGTAACCACGATCGAACTGCATACCTTCAACAACGGCTAGCTCATCTTCGAAGCCACTACCTTCTTCAACAGTGATAACACCTTCTTTACCTACTTTTTCCATCGCTTCAGCAATGATGCTACCAACAGAGCTATCGCTGTTTGCTGAGATTGTGCCTACTTGAGCAATCGCTTTAGTATCTTCACATGGACGAGCAAAGCCTTTAACCGCTTGAACTGCAACTTGCACACCTTTGTCGATGCCACGTTTCAGGTCCATTGGGTTCATACCCGCAGCAACAGCCTTCAAACCTTCGTTAACGATAGACTGAGCCAAAACTGTTGCAGTCGTTGTTCCATCACCCGCAGCATCATTAGTTTGTGATGCAACTTCTTTTACCATCTGCGCACCCATGTTTTCGAACTTGTCTTTAAGCTCGATTTCTTTCGCAACAGACACACCATCTTTAGTCACCGTCGGTGCACCAAAAGATTTGTCTAATACAACGTTACGACCTTTAGGGCCCAAAGTTACCTTTACTGCATCTGCTAGAATGTTTACACCGGCCAACATGCCTTGACGAGCCGAATCACCAAATTTAACGTCTTTAGCGCTCATATACTTTTCCTACTTAAACTGTTTGCCTATTTAGTTAGGCACTTTTAAAATAATTCTCTGAACCGGCTAACCGGTACTAAGCTTCTATCACGCCGTAAAGGTCGCTTTCACTCATAATCAATAGCTCTTCACCATCGATCTTAACGGTATTACCAGCATATTGACCAAACACTACAATATCGCCTTCTTTTACAGCCAAAGCTTTAACATCACCGTTATCCAGAATTTTTCCAGTACCCACAGCTATTACTTCACCCTGAGAAGGTTTTTCAGTCGCACTACCAGGCAATACAATACCACCCGCACTTGTGGTCTCTTCTTCTTTGCGGCGTACAACAACACGGTCGTGTAATGGACGGATTTTCATCTTCTTGATTCTCCTAACAGGTTTTCAATCCGAAAATAAAATCACTCTCAAACAAAGAGCGCTTTATTTTATTTAATAAAAACAATAAGTTGCATTTTAAACTTACAATTTTCATTGATAAGTGACTCTATAAATGGGGATGATAGAAAGCTTTTCAAGCACTTATTTTTCTTTTTCTTGTTTTATCTCTTGAAACTCACCTTCGGCGATCTCTTCAGGCGGAACGGTACGTTGGGGAAATTCCTGGGCAGAGAAAGGGTCCTTAACCGGCTGCTCCTCCGCCTGAGACGACTGTCTATAAGTTGTCTGGGAATAAAAGCCGCTTTGTGAGGAATTCTGTACCAGATTTTTCGCAATCATCTTGGCAAACGAAGCTCTAAAGCCCGGCGTCAATAAAATAAAGCCAATCGTATCGGTCACAAACCCAGGGGTAAGCAACAATGCTCCCGCGATTGCCAACATCATCCCTTCACCAATTTCAGAGACTGGCATCTGGCCACTTTGCATCTTCTGATTAGCTCTGATAAAGGTACTCAGCCCCTGTTTTTTAAGCAGCGTCACACCTATGACTGCCGTCAATAACACCAGCAACACTGTATAAAAGACACCAATAAATGAGCCCACCTCAATTAATACCAACATCTCAATGATAGGAACAATCAAGAACAGTAAAAATAAAATTTGCATACTTACTCCAAGTCGAGATTTATTAGTACCCGACTGCATTAATCCTTTTTCTTATCCTAACAAGCCATTAAGATAGATTCTCATTTAAGGGTTAGGGGTGATCCCTCGATACCCAACACGCCCCAATCTGGTATTAATATAGGCAGAACATGAAATTACAAGATGCAGTTATTGCAATTACAGGCGGCGCTCAAGGCTTAGGAAGAGAAATGGCTTTAGGCCTTGCTGAAAAAGGAGCTAATCTCGCTCTGATCGACATGAATGCAGAACGTCTTGATGAAACCGCTAATGAGTGCGAAGCACTGGGCGTCACAGCTAAAACCTATGTTTGCAACGTTGCCCAAGAGGCTGACGTAGAGAACACCTTTAATACGATTGAGCGCGATTTTGGAAAGCTGAATGGCCTCGTTAATAATGCCGGCATTCTACGAGACGGTTTATTGCTAAAAGCTAAAGATGGCAAAGTTAGCCAAACCATGAGCCTGCAGCAATGGCAAAGCGTGATCGACGTTAACCTTAGTGGTGTATTCCTGTGTGGCCGTGAAGCTGCCCGCCTGATGGTTAACACCAATTCAGAGGGTTGTATTATTAATATTTCCAGTATCGCCAGAGAAGGCAATATTGGACAAAGTAATTACAGCGCGGCTAAAGCTGGCGTGGTTGCATTAAGCGTCACTTGGGCCAAGGAACTCGCGCGCTATAATATTCGCTCTATGGCGATCGCTCCCGGTTTTATGGAAACGGAAATGACAGCCAGTATGAAACCTGAGGCTCAAGACCATATGAAGAAAGTTATCCCTTTAGGTCGCCCCGGCCAACCTAGCCATATTCAACAAAGTGTGGTGCACATTTTTGAAAATAATTACCTTACAGGCCGGGTCATCGATGTCGATGGTGGACTAAGAATCTAACTCCCAATGGCAACAAACGAAAGTGAATGCAAGCAGGCTATACTGGCCTGCTTGGCGAGCATCCCCAGCGGGCAAGTCTGTTCTTACGGGAAAATAGCATCCCTGGCAGGGCACCCAGGCAAAGCACGTTACGTCGCCTACATATTAAAACAACTACCTAAAGACAGCCGCATTCCTTGGCACCGAATAATTAATGCTCAAGGAAAGTGCTCCTTCCCGATAGGCTCCGATAAGTTTCTGGAACAAACTTCACTGTTGGAAACAGAAGGCGTGCCTATGCCACTGAGCTCTACTTCTATGTGCCAATATCTCTGGCTTGGCTAAAAGACAATTCAAGTAACATTAAAATTTCACAGCGAAACACAGAAATATAGTCTAAATTTAAGTAGATTCACTTGAAATAGTCATGTGCCGGGTACTTAATGAGAACTCGACTCCTGCTTTCCTAGGTTAAAAAGCATTTTCAGCACGCACTCTAAAGTGAAGTAGAGATAACCTTGTAACATAGAAAATTAATGACTCTACGTTCATTAAGTAACATGCAGTACAAACGAAAGCTATGAAGTACCATAAACTCATTCTAGAGCAGATCGAAAAGCACCTATCAGAAGTGCCGGATGACCCTCGCATTACTGCATTTTTGAATGCCGTACATAATAGTTATGTCGAAGCTGATGAACAAAGAACAACCCTCGAGCGCTCCGTTCAACTGTCAGCAAAGGAACTCATTACACGCAATAAAGAACTAGAGCGCCAAGTTACAGAACTTAAGATAACCCAGAGTGCGCTTAAAGAATCTCATTCACTATTGCATGCAAGTTTAGAGTCGAGCCATGAAGCTCTATTAGTGCTCGATCTGGAAGGTAGAGTCAGACTCTACAACCCAAATTTCTGTGAGATGTTCCGTATCGACCCTGAAGAAAAGAACATCAACCATATAGCAGACTTTCTAAAAGAAACAGAAACCCTCATCAGCGAGCCAAACTCACTGACAGCCGAGTTTAAATTCAGCCTCGAGACTCCCAAAGAGCAGCGTCTGTGTGAAATAAAAACACTAAAGGGTCGAACTATTGAGGCATATTCCAACCCCCAGACGAAAAACAACTCTGGCGAGATTATTGGCCTGGCTTGGAGCTTTAGGGATATCAGCGAACTAAAACTCAAAGAAGAGGAAGCCCGTCACCGAGCTTATCATGACTTGCTTACTGGCCTACCTAACCGCAGGCTTCTATCAAACAGGCTCGATACCGCCCTGACTTCGGCAAGTCAAAACAAAGACCAGACGATTGTCCTGTTTATCGACCTTGATGGATTTAAAGATGTAAATGACTCTCTGGGACACGGTGTTGGCGATGCACTACTCAAGGCCATAACTCTGCGCCTTGAAGCCGAGCTGCCCCCTCACACACTACTATCTAGACATGGTGGTGACGAATTCATTGCAGTGATGGAAAAACAAGATGGCACAGATAATGCCAAACAATTTGCACAAGCAATTGTTGACTCTTTTGGCACACCATTTCATTTAGGCAATGAAGATATTTACATGAGCGCGAGTATCGGCATTGCCGCCGCCCCCGATCACGGCAATGACTCCGACAAATTAATTAGTAATGCTGACATTGCCATGTATCAAGCCAAAAAACGTGGCAAAAATACATATGTGATATATCAAGCAAGTGAGAACGACCAGCCAGCGCATCGCTTAAAAATACGCAGTCAGTTAAATGTTGCGCTAGAGCAAGAGCAGTTTGAGTTATTCTTCCAACCCAAAATTGATCTCGACACTGGCTCCATCAAAGGCGCTGAAGCACTGATCCGTTGGAAGCAAGAAGATGGAAAATATCGCAACCCCTTTGAGTTCATCCCAATTGCTGAAGAAAATGGCCAAATTATTCCTATCAGCCAATGGGTAATTCATCAATGCTGCAAACACCTAAAAGAGTGGCAGACCTATCTTGACTCCGACTTCATATTGGCACTCAACATTTCTGCACGTCACTTCCATAGAGGCTTGCTTCAAGAAGACCTAGCACGCTCACTGGGCACATTTGGAATTGACCCTTCAACACTTGAGCTTGAAGTGACTGAGACCGCAATTATGGACGATTTGGACCTGGCAGTTCAGACGCTCCACGAAATAAAAAGCATGGGTATCAGAACCGCAATAGATGACTTTGGTACAGGCCACTCATCTTTGAGTTATCTGAGAAAGTTACCAATTGAAATCCTCAAAATTGATAAGAGTTTTATTGATGAAATTCTCGTATCACAGGAAGATCGAACCTTAGTTCGAGGCATCATTGAGATGGTTCATGCACTGGGAATACAAGTCGTCGCAGAAGGCGTCGAGAACCATCACATGGCTTCGCTCCTTCAAGATATGCATTGCGACCTTGTTCAAGGTTATCATTATTGCCCGCCAATATCGGAAACAGACTTCATTGAACTTATCAAAAACAGACAATGCTATATTTAACGTTAGCCTACTGTCTATGAACGAGAGCCGCTAAGCATCCTTAAACGCAGAATAACGTTGAATCCAATATATTAAGGCAATAACGGGGACACCCATCAAACTCGCAAGTAAAAAGAAGTTTGAGTAGCCCAAATTATCAACCATACTCCCCGAATACCCTCCGATTACTTTTGGCAAAAGCGTCATCAGCGAACTAAATATTGCATATTGAACAGCGGTAAAAGACACATTGGTCAGGCTTGAAAGGAAGGCTATAAATGCCGCACTGGCCAATCCTGCCGTTAGGTTATCGGCCGAGATCACAAAATACAGCAACTCAATATTATGACCCGACTCTGCCAGCAGCATAAACAAGAGATTAGTTGCGACGGTTAAAAAAGCACCGGTATAAAGCATTTTGATCACACCATAACGAGCAGATAACACGCCTCCTAAAAATCCCCCTGCGATCGTCATAAATAGGCCAAAGGTTTTTACAACCGTCGCGATCTCTGTTTTGCTAAAGCCCATATCCTGAAAGAAAACATTCGCGATTACCCCTAAGACAATATCTGAAATACGATAGAAGCCGACAAATATCAACAATAAGACCGCTAGCTTTAGACCGTAGCGGCTAAAAAACTCTTCAACGGGAGCAATATAAGATTGATGTATGAGTGTCTTTTCGTAAAAGGGGGTATTGGCCATCGAACGAATAAACAGTGCGACAGTTAAAAGCCCTGTAAGCAGGCGTAAACATTCAACTAGCAAGTTCCCTAAAGCAGAGTTCTTAAACAACTCAGCCAAGAAGATTTTCAATTCTGCAGCCAGTTCAGAGCCTAGAATATACACCGATACAAACAGTGCAATACTGGCGACAAATAACAGCAAAAACCTCAGATATTGAGCAGAAGTAAAAGCACTATTTGTATCATTACTTGTGCTCGGCTCTCTCACCATGCAGGTCGTAGCAAGCCCGACTAACATGGTCAAAGACATCAGCAAGTAGGTAGATCTCCAAGCATCATAGACATATTCCTCACCAGATGAGCCAAAAGAGCTGGCCAGTAACAAAGCCCCTGCTCCCGAGACCAGCATGCCAATACGATAGCCCGCAATATAGGTGGAAGACATCAATGCCTGCAGGTCGGTGCCAACAGACTCGATTCGATAGGCGTCGATTACAATATCTTGCGTCGCCGATGAGAACCCCAGCATCACAACCGCAAAAGCCATAACGCTCAAAGCACTTTCTTGAGCCGGGTTAACGGCAGCTATCATTGCGATAGAAGACATAACAGCTAGCTGGGAAATCAATAACCATGCTCTTCGACGCCCCATTCTGGCTGTTAGCAAAGGCACAGGAAGGCGATCAACAAGTGGCGCCCATAAGAATTTGAAAGAATAGGCTAAAGCCGCCCAGCTAAAATAAGTAACCGTCGAGCGTTCGACCCCTGCTTCACGCAACCATAAAGACAGCGAAGAAAATATTAACAGTAAGGGAATTCCTGCCGAAAACCCGAAGAACAGCATCGACAGAACCCGAGGGTGCTTTAGAGAGCTTAAAGACTGGCGCCAGCCTAAGTGTGCTTGAGACATATTTTTATATTTTCATCGCGAATTGAAGATAAAAGCACCCTAAAGGAAGCAACAGCCGATTCAGCGTTCTAAGCTTAATCTCTAAAATTATTGAATTGCAGCGGAATATCAAGATCCGATTCTTTGAAGAAGCGCATCACTTCTTGCAAGTCATCTCGTTTTTTACCCGTAACACGAACTTTATCACCTTGAATTGCCACCTGAACTTTAAGCTTGGCTTCTTTCACCATCTTAACCATTTTTCGTGCAACATCTTTATCAATTCCCTGTTTGATATCAAAACTTCTTTTAACTAACTTGCCCGCTTTACTGTCACCCGCCTCAGTCAGAGAACGAACATCAAGCTTTCGTTTAGCAAATGCCATCTGCAGCATTTCGATAAGCTGTTCAAGCTGAAAGTCCTGCTCGGCTGAAAAAGTGACTCGTGTCCCTTCGACAACAATATCGGCCTGAACATTTTTAAAGTCCCAACGGTTACCTAGTTCACGTTTTGCTTGATCAATTGCATTTGTGACCTCATGCATGTCAAGTTCTGAGACCGTATCAAAAGATGGCATGGTATACTCCCGCGTATCATTAACAATAAATTTTCCCCATTATAGCGGGTAGTGACTTGAGTAGTTACTTGAAAAATCAGTTTCAAGAGAATCTCTTGTAAATGACTTTCGCACAAAGCTAAAAACACGTCTAAACTGGGGAAACAATAATAAAGCTGAGTAACTTTTTCTCGCAGTAGAATTTTGTAGCAACTAAGCACGCTGACCATAAGCGCTTAGCGCTACACGCGATAGCCGAAATAGTAAACGGATTTGTATATCGTATTGAAGAATCAGAGACTCGGATAAGGACCTGGACTCATGCCCAATCTCGATCTTTCCATTCTAGTAGTGGATGACACAAAATTCAGCAGCACAATCATAGCCAAAACGCTTGGCAAAGCAGGCTATAGAGACGTCCGCATCGCCAACGATGCCAACACAGCCCTAGCGATGCTAGACAAGCGCCAAGCTAGTGTACTCATTGCAGATTGGTTAATGCCAGAAATTGATGGCTTAGAGTTAACAGCTCAAGTCCGGCAGTTAGATGAGCAAAACAACCACTTTACTTATGTAATACTCTTGACAGCGAAAGAAGGTAGCAGCGCTCTAAATGAAGCCTTCGACAAAGGTATCGACGACTTCATCTTCAAGTCAGAAATGTCTAAGCAACTTCTTCCTCGCGTGTATGCCGCAGACAGAATGTCAGAGCGACAGAATACTTTACTGTCTGCAAATCATTTGCTCATTGAAAACA
>NZ_LWEY01001113.1:0-3880 GCF_001634935.1 Oleiphilus sp. HI0043
TGCTTCGTCTCAAGCTCCCCCTCTATACTTGACAGCGCTTTTCGCTGGTTATTTGTCGCATACACTGAAATCGTATCGGTTGAAATTCTAGACTTACGGCATGGATAGCGTAAAACCGCTAATAAACACCGAATAATCTCAATAATGAAACGTTTATAGCCATACAAAAAATGATATAGGTCACTACGCCCGTAACCTAAATATAATTCCTTTGAATAACGAATGCTTAGTTGTTCTAAGAGAAACTTTAACGTCACTAACCTGCAACTCTCTTTGCAATTGAAGGAGGAAGCTCAGTGTCGAACATGTATGCAGTCACCAAAACCCGTTCCCCTTCAGTAATTTCTGCCCCACGATGAATAAAAGATGTATTCACGAAAAATGGATTACACTTCTCTTTCAATACTGGTTTTAGCTTGAACCCTTTATGAGATAAGGCTGAAATTTTTTCGTTTGTAAATCTAAACTTATTCCTACGCAAGTAGTTAAGAATAATCACTAGTCGATCTTTCCAGACTGAACCAGAAGTAAATAATGTTAGAGGCCCGTTTTCAGTTTTAGTACAATCAGTTAAATACATGAATAACTTATATTGACTACGCACAGAGTCTACATGCCACCCACCACCACTGCCGTCTGGCGAGTTATCTGCAGTGATATGATTTACCATTAGCACAATATTTTTTGGCGAACGCCCCAACTCTCGTTGGTACGTATCTGAAGCTAGGAGCTTAAAATCATCAAAAATAGATGAATACCCTTCTTTAATGTTCCAAAACCTATTGTCTCCCTCAATAGTTGCGATATTTGAGCATTGCACACTCTTATCTCGGATATCCTTAACAACGCTATCTAGTTGCTCGCATTGGTAACAAACTTCATTCAAGCTTTTAAACATTTTCGTACATTCCATATTTTAAATATATACGCAAACAGTGTTGGTATTCTTACGATCACGATCAACCCAGACATAAGTACAATAGGCACGATGAGTAAATGCCCAAATAGAAAAGAAAAAAGCTCTATGCGAGTAAATATACGCGGTTTGTTTAAGTACCAAAATAACTTCTCTGAGTTCAGCATATTTGTCGCAGCCACCAAATTTATTGCAACAAAAACGACAAAACAAATTACATTTAAACTTTCTTGGAGTTCTGTTAACTGAGTACAAGCAACAGCATATACCAGAACTGAAATAAGTATTGTACCTGACATTGTCTTTAACTGAGGCCCAGACAAAAATTGAAACCTGTAGTTCTTATCTTTAACTATATTTGCCTTAAAGTTGCTCATATAGGTCATTTCAAAAAACATCAACGACAAAGACCCGATCTGCGCAATCAACGTATAAATCCACAGAGTCTCGTAGCTAATTAAAGCATACAAATAACGGTCACTTTGCTGATTAAATTTACTAACAAAAGATGATAAAAAATAGTTAGACTGGCGCAAATATTCCTTGTAAAAATTGCTACCAAACAAAATTTTCCCGTGGCGAGCACTGCCTTTCAATAACCCACCAGAAACGACTGACGTTATTAACGTTATTACGAAAAACACAACCATCCAATGACTTAAATCAACTTCTGGCTGAATAAGCACTCCCAGCGGTATTAAAATAATAAATAAAGACCTAAAAAAGTTATGCCTAGCCCACTTTTCTCGATTACCTTGATATAAGTAAACCCTAGATTCATCATGAACAATATGTTCACTTATTATGAAAAGGCCGATAAAAACAATTATTTCATAGTGATAGAATTCGTACAGTATTAAGAAGACTGCTATTACAATCAACAAAAATAGGTTAAAGAGAAATATCCCTATCCTCACCCCCTCATAATAATTAGCTCTATCTGTATCGGCATACTTAAACAACAGTCGATAAGACCCAAAAGATAGTGACGCCATCAAAGTAGCTGACAAAACGATAGCTAATGAAAGCGTGTTCGCAACTTCAGCTGACAAGAACTTAGCCGAAACAAAAACCGCTCCAGGTTTCAGTCCGACGTATAGAAGCCTCCATAGGAAGTAAAGATTTCTTGCTGAAAGCATGGGAGATCAACCAGTTTATTATCTAAGGTAAGCTTTTTAGGTAGTCTTTCATAACTCTGAAATTTGAATCTATAACTCCCCTCGATGGTGAAATTCGGGGTAGTCCATTGTTTATTTCATACTCAATAGCACCGCTCAACTCAGAAACTAAATTCTCGCTTGTATGAAAGGTGTCAAAGATTCTAAGTCTTCTAATTATCCGAGCAACAATTCCCATGCCAACAGAGTCAAACGCATCTAAAACCAGGCCGCCAAATACGTCTCTCAACGCCTTTCCTCGGCCATCCTCCGCTACTAGAACAGAAGGTTTAGAAATACTATTCATGAAAATATGTGCATGAACTCTATATCCTATATGTAAATCACATTGACTATAATACTCGATAAGATTTTCCGCAGAACCAGATATATCAACGTAGTCTACGCCCTTTTCTTGTAGCCAGGTAATAAATTTCTGATGCCCGATTAAGTGCTCTTTCTTAGCAGAAGGAGTCTTCAAAAAGCTTTCCGTTGTGCCATGGTGAAAGACTACTTCAAACTTGGCATTTGGGAACAAGGCTTTTGTAGAAAGAATTGCGCTCTCCATCTGTTTTTTTAACGATTTTGAATATAAAAAAGCCACTCCTAGTGAAAAAGCAACTCGACAAATCTCTTCTTGTTCAAGCGAGCTAGAACCGACATATTCTAGGTCGTAAGTAGCTGGGCAACCGGTCATCAAGCCACATCTAACCCCAGAGGTACTAAGGACATTCAATGTGTGGTAATCACGCACACTTACGGGCAGATCATCTTTATCAATTCTCGATAAGAGCCTCAATGTGCTTTCAGATAAGTCATAATTTCGAGTATCTGGCCACCGCCCTGATAAGCTCTTCCACCCAACCCCCATCATAGTGATAGGTACTTGAATTTGATCTAAATTTTGTGTCAATGGGTAAATTCCAGGATACATATTCTTTTGCAACGCAGGCCCGCCCAACAATATCAAAGCCTTAGAATTATTGACTAGTGATAAGGTTTTCTCGTCAAAAGCCTCCCAAGAATTTAGATCAATAACCTTCCGATCAGGTCTCACATCGCTAAATAGCCTAAATGCTCTATGCTTTATCAAAAAGTCACCAGCATTGTTCTTAGAGCCAGTCAGAACTACATAATAAGGCTGCTCGTTATTAATACTTTCCATCAAACTATGTCTTCCCAGCGAACTAAAGTGTCATCTTCAATATCAACACGAGCCTCTTTACCAACAACTGAATCCCAGTTAATAGGGCTTATACCATGCGCAGGCCTTTTGGCAATTAAGTTATCTTCAGTTATTGTTTGACCTTTCTTGATATCCCCTTTCGCAACAATACTTCTTCGTGCGTTTAATCGAGCAGCACTTTCTTTACTTAGGTCTTTAGAAGCCCCAGATATCAACTCAGCATACAGTTCTGCCTTACCAACAAATCTACTTAGGTCTTCTTTGTTCATTGCATGATAATGATCATTTCCAGGAAGTGTTTTATCATGAGTAAAATGCTTCTCCAAAATACACGCACCCAATAGCATAGAGGCCTCTAAACTACTAATAGTCTCGTCAGGAGCCACATGATCTGAATACCCAATTACCACATCCGGAAATACTCGAGCTAGCGTTGTAATCATTCCTAGTTGAGCATGGTCTATCGGTGTTGGGTAATTCAATACGCAATGAAGCAAACTAATCTCTTTTGCACCAGCTTCCCGTGCTACCTGCAAAGCAAACTCTATCTCAGGTAATGTAGCTGCGCCTGTTGACATAATTAGAGGCTTTCCCGTTGAAGCACACTTTCTGATCAATGGA
>NZ_LWEY01001114.1:0-5990 GCF_001634935.1 Oleiphilus sp. HI0043
TTGTTCAATTCTGGTAATTCATCGAGACAGGGCCGGCACCATTCTGCCCAGTAATTGATTAATAGCCACTGCCCCTTATATGAGTTTAGCGCTTGCTGGCGACCATCAGAAAAGACGAAAACAGATTCAGAGCAGGCACTTAGAAAAAGAAACAATACAAAGGGCAAAAGTGTTTTTATTCTCAAGCCTGACTCCTGTTACAATATGCCATCTAATTTTACCACGCTGGACGATTAACTATGACCGACACGATACAAATATACCACAATCCTCGCTGCTCTAAATCACGCCAAACCTTAGCGCTTATCGAAGAGAAAGGCATCCAGCCTGAAATTGTTCTGTATTTAGATGATACGCCAGACGCCAAAAAAATCTCAGAGATACTTGGTAAGTTAGGCATTGGCGCCCGCGAACTTCTTCGCAAAGGTGAGCAAGCTTACAAAGACAACGAGCTAGCAGATAAAACACTTAGCGACGCCCAATTAATTGACGCGATGACGAAATTCCCAAAGCTCATCGAACGCCCTATTGTCATTAAAGGCGACAAAGCAGTTCTGGGTCGCCCAACAGAAAACGTACTCGAACTTATATAAACGATATATGCTTCGAAGCGCCCTCTACGGTATAAGTTTGAGGGTGAAGTCGGACTGTCGACACCAAGCTCACCTCAATTGTAATGGAACACCGAATGTCTCAAACACCACAGCGCCCAAGAAAAAACGTAGTCGCCTACTGCATTACTTGGGCTTCCTACCTTTTACTTATTCTAATGATGATCATCACCAGCCTTCCAAGCTACCTACCCGAAGGAAGCTCACCCTGGGTCGTCGTAAGCGTCAAACTCTCCCCATTGCTGATCATTCTGCCTGGCTTAATTAAAGATAGCCTGCGTTCATATACGTGGCTTTGTTTTATCGTTTTATTCTATTTTACTCAAGCAGTTGTCGAAGCCTTTCTATCTCAAGGCGCAGGCTTAGACCTGGTTATCACTTTATTAACCGTCAACATCTTTTTATCTGCTATGTTTTATATAAAGTGGGAACGCGCTCTGGGCCGAGCGCTATTCTAGATTAGCTAACTAATCAGTTAGCTTTAATTACATGAGAGTAAACCTTAATGCAGCAGCAATTTTCACATTCTGAGCCACTCACTTTCGGGCAAATCGTTCACCAATTGCAGCAAGATAAGTGGTTAAGTGAGGAAGATGCGAAGGCGCTGCTGATCGCGCCAAAAGGAAGTGCGCAGGCAAAGCTTCACCCTTTAGAAATCATAGCGAACGCTGAACTAAGTAAACCTTCCGGGGAAGCCATCAGCATAGAATCCTTGCTTAACTGGCTTTCTACATGGAGCGGGCAAGAGGTTTTCCAAATCGACCCTCTGAAAATTGATAGTCAGAAAGTAGCAAACGTGATGTCACTTGCTTTCGCTCAGCGGCATCATATTCTGGCAGTCGAAATCAACTCAGAAGAAGCCGTCATCGCCAGCGCCCAACCTTTTGTTGATCATTGGGAAAACGATCTAAAGCACATTCTCAAGAAGAACATTAGCCGAGTCATCGTCTCTCCTGCTGATCTAAGAAAATATACTGTCGAATTTTATCACCTGGCAAACTCTGTTAATAAGGCTGGCGCACAAACTTCCTCGCAGCATTCACAGAACTTTGAACAAATGCTGGAACTTGGCGCGCAAGGCAACCCGGACGCTAACGATCAACACATCATCAACATTGTTGACTGGCTTCTGCAATATGCTTTTGAGCAGCGCGCTAGCGATATTCACATTGAACCACGCCGGGAAATCTCACAAGTACGCTTTCGAATTGATGGTGTACTGCATAACGTCTATGAATTTCCCGCCAAAGTAGGCATCGCGGTTACCAGCCGCTTCAAGATTCTAGGTCGCCTCAATGTCGCCGAAAAAAGAAAACCACAAGATGGCCGAATAAAAACACGTAACAGCAATGAGAAGGAAATAGAGCTCCGTCTTTCAACCCTGCCTACCGCCTTTGGCGAAAAACTAGTAATGCGTGTTTTCGATCCGGAAGTCTTACAATGCTCATTCTCTGAGTTAGGCTTTTCTAGCGAAGATTTAAAACGCTGGAAGCAAATGACCGGTCAGCCAAATGGCATTATTCTCGTTACCGGCCCGACCGGTTCAGGAAAAACGACAACGCTCTATTCGACCTTGCGTGAACTCGCGACACCCGAAGTTAATGTCAGCACGATTGAAGATCCGATTGAAATGGTAGAACCTGCCTTCAATCAGATGCAGATCCAACAAAATATCGACCTGGATTTCGCCAGCGGCATTAAAGCCCTTATGCGACAAGACCCCGATATCATAATGATTGGTGAAATAAGAGACCTGGAAACAGCCGAGATGGCAATACAAGCTGCCCTGACAGGCCACCTGGTTATTTCGACACTGCATACTAATGACGCACCCAGCGCAATCACGCGATTAATGGAACTCGGCATCCCTCCATACCTAATAAAAGCAACGGTATTGGGCGTGATGGCCCAAAGGCTGGTTAGAACCCTTTGTACGTCCTGCAAGACACCTGTCGAGCTTGAAGAGGAAGACTGGAAAATGCTTACCAGACCTTGGAAAACACCTTTGCCTCAAAATGCGCAACAACCCGTCGGCTGCCAAGAATGTCGACAAACAGGCTATCGCGGTCGAGCAGGCGTTTATGAAATCATGCCCTTATCCGAAAGCTTAAAAGGGCACATACACGAAAGCGGTCAAGTAGCAGAGCTCAGAAAAGAAGCAATTAAAGAAGGGATGTATTCACTAAGGCTAAGCGGCGCAAATAAAATAGCAAATGGCTTAACAACCATTGATGAAGTGCTCAGAGTCACACCAGTCAGCCTTAATCAGCTAATGAGCTAGGGAACACTAGAAGCCCTCCTCCAAACGAAATACTTCGTATGCAGGCTCTTCGTAAGGATGAGCCTGCTTCAATGCTGACACGGCCTGTTTGATACACTCATCCGAACAAACCAATTCAACCTTTAGCTCTTGAACTTTTTCAATTTCATCAATCTGACCAATCGCTGGCTTGCTACCAGATAAAGGTCTAAATTGTCCAGCCCCCAAAGTTTCCCAGCTACACCGATCATAACAACCTATCCTACCTGCACCTGTCAAAAAAACCGCATCCTTAACTTTTTCCGCATTCTCGACAGGCACAAAAAAACATAACTTATACATACCATATACCCTACCGTACACTTGATTCATTTATTAAGGTTACACAGATTTACGTGTAAAGCCCGCCAATACAGGTGTTTCAAACAAGTGTTAGATTTAATTTTAACTTACCCACAAAAACTGTGGATAACTCTGGGGAAAGTTTTTGGGAAAACGCCCTAAACACTGATAAACACTGAACTTCATACAAATTGACACTTTTTTAACCGAAGCAAATAAACCCTTTATTATCAATACGTTAAATATGTCAACAAAGAAAAGTGTAGAAAGCCTCAGTTTTTTACTCACTTATATAGCAAGCGCCTCAAATGTGTGCATAAAAACCAGCAAAAACGTTGTCTTTTTGAGAGCCTGTCAATATTTCGTTATTTGAAACGTAATTTGAAGGTCAATTATCGATCAAGTCGACAAATATTCGACGTCGCAGTTTTCACAAAGAAATACAGATTTTAACATTTTGTTACACGCCCAAATTCGGAGCATTTAACCAATCTTTCTAGACAAAACCCAGGCAAAAAAAATGGTTCGTTAAACGAACCATTTTCTCGCGTTTCTGAAAATCCTCAACCAAGGACCATCTTCTCCCCAGTCCTTAGGGTGCCAAGAGTTTTGCAAAGTACGATAAACACGCTCAGGGTGAGGCATCATAATCGTCACACGTCCATCCTGAGAACAAACCCCGGCTAAGCCTTCTGGAGAGCCATTCGGGTTAGCAGGATAACGAGTCGCTGTCTGCCCATAATTGTCTACGTATTTTAAAGCCAATTGCTCAGACGACATCAGGGACGCCAGTTTTTGCTCACTCGCGAATTCAGCTCGCCCTTCTCCGTGCGCTACTGCCACAGGAAGTCGAGAGCCCGCCATACCATTCAAGATCAAAGAAGGAGACGATTGTACTTCCAGGAGCGCTACACGTGCTTCAAACTGCTCAGAACGGTTGCGCACAAAATGAGGCCAATGCTCTGAACCAGGAATCAGCTCACGAAGATTAGACATCATCTGACAGCCATTACAAACGCCAAGCGCTAAAGTATCTTGACGCTCAAAGAAGGCCGAGAATTGATCTCTCACGCTGCTATTGAACAAGATCGATTTCGCCCAACCTTCACCAGCGCCCAAAACATCGCCGTAAGAGAAGCCGCCGCAAGCGACTAACGCATTATAATCACTTAAGGCTGTTCTGCCAGCCAAGAGATCACTCATATGAACATCAACGGCTGAGAAGCCTGCCTTGGTGAAGGCAGCTGCCATCTCTATCTGTCCATTAACGCCCTGCTCACGCAGTACCGCAACCTTTGGCTTGGCACCAGTATTGATATAAGGCGCAACGATATCTTCGTTCGGATCGAAGCTTAGTTTAGCGTTCAAGCCAGGGTCTTTTTCATCCAGTAATGTATCGTATTCTTCTTGAGCACACTCGGCATTATCACGTGCCGATTGCATTCGATAGCTCGTTTCTGCCCAAATTCTCTGATAGTAAGCTCTAGATTCCTCAATAACTGACTGACCATCAAAAGCAAAACGAATCTTATCGTCTTCGTTGGTCTGGCCAATTACTAGCGTATGCTCACCTAAGCCCGCAGCAGTGAATTGCTGAAGAACCTCTTCAGTATCACCTTGCTTAACCTGGATGACTGCACCTAGCTCTTCATTATAAAGTTCTCGCGCGAAGTGGCTGGAGTCTTCAGCCAACAAGTCCAGCTTAACGTCAACACCTACACGCCCAGCGAATGACATTTCCGCCAGGGTTGTAAATAAGCCGCCATCAGAACGATCGTGATAAGCCAGCAATTTGCCATCTTGATTCAAACCCTGAATCACAGCAAAGAAAGCTTTTAAATCTTCCGGGTCGTCGACATCTGGCGTGACGGCACCCATTTGCTTATAAACCTGTGCCAGAGCCGATCCACCCAATCGGTTTTGACCATTCGCCAAATCAATCAATATTAGATCAGTATCACCCTGATCACTTGCCAGCTCAGGTGTCAGTGTTTTTCTTACATCACTGACTGGCGCAAAGCCGGTAATAATCAAAGACAACGGAGAGGTAACCGTGCGTGTCTCATGCCCTTCTTGCCAAACAGTTTTCATCGACATAGAGTCTTTACCGACCGGGATAGAAATACCCAGTTCAGGACACAACTCCATGCCAACCGCTTGAACAGTTTTATATAAATTGTCGTCTTCACCTGGGTGACCCGCTGCGGCCATCCAGTTAGCAGACAAACGAATATCAGAGATTTTTTCGATAGATGAAGCCGCCAGGTTGGTAACCACCTCACCAACAGCCATACGACCAGAAGCCGGCGCATCGATATTCGCAATTGGCGTACGCTCGCCCATCGCCATCGCTTCACCAGTATGGCTTTCAAGATCAACCGCAGTAACCGCTACATCAGCAACGGGAACCTGCCATGGGCCAACCATCTGATCTCGTGCAACCATTCCGGTAATTGAACGATCACCAATCGTGATAAGGAAGCTCTTACTCGCCACACTCGGTAAACGTAGAATGCGCTCAGCCGCTTCTTTTATATCTATCTGACTAGACTCGAACATCGGCTTAGTAAACGCTTCTGATTCAACCGAACGGTGCATCTTAGGCGGTTTTCCAAACAACACTGACATGGGTAGATCAACCGGCTTATTATCGAAGTGCGGATCTTCCAGTGTTAAATCATGCTCTTCCAGAGCATCACCAATCACAGCGTAGGGGCAGCGTTCTCTAGCACAAATCGCCTCAAAGCGCTCCAAGTCTTGCGGCAACACAGCAATAA
>NZ_LWEY01001115.1:0-5158 GCF_001634935.1 Oleiphilus sp. HI0043
ACTATCCGTTTAATTCTGGCTGAGTTTAAGCGTATCGAAGTTGATGAGCGTATAGAGTTAGATGATGCTCGTGTGCTTGCTGTGCTAGATAAAATGCTTAAACAGCGTCGAGATTCAATTAGTCAGTACGAAGCAGCAAGCCGCCAAGATCTTGCGGATGTAGAAGCTGGCGAAATCGCTGTGATTGAGACGTTTCTACCCGCGGCACTGACTGCCGAGGAAATTGATGCTTTGGTCGCCGAGGCAGTGGCGAGCTCTGGAGCAGAATCAGTTCGGGATATGGGCAAGGTGATGGCGGTGCTTAAGCCTCAGCTTCAAGGTCGAGCTGACGTCGGTAAGGTAAGCCAGATCGTTAAGCAGCGCTTAGCTAGCTAGACTTCAATTCCAATTATCTCTTGAACAGAGCGGGTCTACTACAAGGTAGTCATTTAGTCTTTGTTTCATGGCTTATGCTATATTATGCATCTTCATTGAGTAGTGTGTCGTAGCAGATGGCAGGATTAATCCCACAAGATTTTATAGAAGACCTCGTCGCGCGAGTGCCTATCGCCGAAGTTGTGGGTTCGCGCGTACAGCTTAAAAAAGCGGGTACTGCACTGAAGGCCTGTTGTCCTTTCCATCAAGAAAAAACACCCTCTTTTCACGTTAACGCTCAAAAGAACTTCTACCACTGCTTTGGTTGTGGCGCGAGTGGTAACAGTATTAACTTCCTGCGCGAACACGATAACCTGGATTTTAATGAAGCGGTTGAAGAGCTGGCGAAGATCGCTGGCATCGAGGTGCCGAGAGACGAAAAAGTCCAAAAGGTATACAGCCTTCAAGCAAAGTTGTGGGAAGCTTTAGAGTACGCAAATCTGAAATACAGGGATGCGCTAAAGTCTCATGCCAATAAATCGCGTGCTCAGGACTACCTGAAAAGGCGTGGCTTGTCGGACGAAGTGATTGAGCGCTTCGCTATCGGCTTTGCACCGGCCGAGCGGGATTTTCTGAGTGCTAAAGCCGCCCCAGAAACCTTAAAGTCACTCATTCAGACCAAAACCGTTCTCGATAAGTACGACAACCCCTTTGATCTATTTCAAGATCGCTTAATGTTCCCTATTCGAAATAGCCGCGGTAAGACTGTGGCTTTTGGGGGGCGAACCTTAGGGGACGACAAAGCTAAATACATCAACTCACCTGAATCGGAAGTTTTCCACAAAAGTAATGAGCTTTACGGTCTGTATGAAGCGAACCAGGCAACCCGACATCTTGATAAGTTGTTGGTAGTGGAAGGCTATATGGACGTTGTGGCGCTAGCGCAGTACGGTATTAACTATGCGGTAGCCACCTTAGGGACGGCGACAAATAGCGAAAACCTCTCTCACCTCTTACGACGGTGTAAGCACATTATTTTCTGTTTTGATGGCGATCGAGCCGGATTACAGGCTGCAAGAAAGGCAATGGAAAACGCCTTGCCTATATTTGAAGATGGGATGCAGCTGGATTTTTTGCTATTACCGGAAGGTGAGGACCCTGATACTCTAGTGAGGGGGGAAGGGAAAGATATGTTCGAAAAGCGAGTGCTTTCTGCTTATCCCTTATCGGAATTCATGCTTAAAATTTATTCAGAGGGCCTTGATCTTAGATCTGCCGAGCATAAGGGTTTGCTAAAAGAGCAGGCAGAAGCTCAGATAGAGAGGGTGAAGTCCTTTGTTCTGAAAAATGCGCTGACGCAAAAGCTAAATTCACTGATGTTTAAGCGTCGAGGGAAATTCAAGCAAGATGCAGCTAGTGATGGGCGGGAGCTGGTCGGCGCTAGGGTGATTCCTGACCCGGATACTAGCCTTTGTTTAGCGCTATATTACCAGCCAAGTCAGGCTGAAAATTATCTAAGTATGATCAGTGGGCACCAAGGGTTTCAGCAAACTCGTGACTTCGCAGAGTTTCTCTTTCTTCAAAAAATAGCAACGACTCAGTCTTTGTTGTTATTTCTGGCTACGGATGAAGTGGGTTATCGTGCTCAGTTCTCTAGCTTATTTGATCGCTTGGAATGGGTGCCCGACGCGAAGGAAATCCAGGACGTTGCGACTGACTTGCTGCAACGGCTGAAGAATAAACAAACCCAGAATGACGCCTTGAAAGCAACAAAATTCAATAAGCTTCCTAGTGAAATGAGCGAATCTGAAAAGCAAGCGCTAAGAGCTATTTCCCTAAGGAAATCTAAGTAAAAGGCCTTTTAGTATTCGAAACGGCCAAATTTATGAAAGTTATTCCAATTCAGACTTGAAAAATCTCATTTTGGATCCATATTGATTTGGTTGAAAAGCAAACTTTCTATATAATGGCCGACTATTTTTTGATCGGCCATCAGTAACGAATTCCAACTTATAGGATAGACATGTCAGGCAATTCACAACAGTCTCGTTTAAAAGATCTCATCGCCCGCGGTAAAGAACAAGGGTACCTGACTTACTCAGAAGTAAACGACCACCTTCCAGAAGATATTGCGGATCCGGATCAGGTTGAAGACATTATTCGCATGATCAACGACATGGGTATTCAGGTTGTTGAAGTTGCGCCTGATGCTGATTCATTGCTTATGTCAGATGGAGATTCAACAGACGAAGTGGCGGCGGCTGAAGCAGCTGCGGCACTGGCAGCAGTAGAAACCGAAGCAGGCAGAACAACTGACCCAGTACGTATGTATATGCGTGAAATGGGTACTGTAGAGCTACTAACGCGTGAAGGCGAAATTCGTATCGCCAAGCGTATCGAAGAAGGTGTTCGGGATGTGATGGCATCTTTGGCTCACTTTCCGGGTGTCGTTCAGGGTATCTTGGATCGATATGACACGACAGTGGAAGAAGAAGGCCGTCTAAGTGACATTATTTCAGGCTTTGTTGACCCAGAGACCGATGCGATTCCTGCACCGGCTCCTATAGTCGAAGCGAATAGTGCTGATTCCGACGACGATGACGAAGAAGAGGGCGAGAAAGGCCCTGATCCAGAAGAAGTGCGTGAGCGCATGGATGAACTTCGTGCTCAGCTAGCGGTAGCCTTAGCAGAAGAAGCAAAGCATACTCGTAGCAGTAAAGAAGCAGCTAAAGCTTATAATGAGCTAGGTAAACTGTTTGCACCGTTTAAATTGAGTGCCAAGCAGTTCGATGCCTTGATCGTTGAAGTTCGTACTACCAACGAAATCGTTAGGATTAATGAGCGTGCAGTTATGGCGCTTTGCTCCAGATATTGCGGTATGGATCGTAAAGAGTTCATCAAACGATTCCCGGGTAATGAAGCAAACCTACAGTGGATTGACGGCCTAATTGAAGAAAGTCACCCCTGTGCAGCGAAGCTAGAAGCGAACCGTGTTGAAATTACGCGTGCGCAAAGAAAGATCGCAGAAATGGCTAACATAACTGGCATGACCATCGCTGAAATTAAAGACGTCAACCGTCGTGTATCGATTGGTGAAGCAAAAGCGCGTCGTGCGAAAAAGGAAATGGTAGAAGCCAACCTTCGTTTGGTTATCTCCATCGCGAAGAAATATACCAACCGTGGCCTACAGTTCCTGGATCTTATTCAGGAAGGTAACATTGGCTTGATGAAAGCGGTAGATAAGTTCGAATATCGCCGTGGTTACAAGTTCTCGACTTACGCTACATGGTGGATTCGTCAGGCAATTACTCGTTCTATTGCTGACCAGGCACGTACGATCCGTATTCCGGTACACATGATCGAAACCATTAATAAATTGAACCGCATCTCACGCCAGATGCTTCAGGAAATGGGCCGCGAGCCAACACCTGAAGAGTTAGGTGAGCGCATGGATATGCCTGAAGACAAGGTACGTAAAGTCCTTAAGATTGCTAAAGAACCAATCTCAATGGAAACGCCTATTGGTGATGACGAAGATTCACACTTGGGTGACTTTATCGAAGATGGCCAGGCAGAATCGCCCGTTGATACGGCTACAGGCCAGGGCTTAAGAGAGTCTACACGTACGGTTCTTTCCGGACTAACTGCTAGAGAAGCAAAAGTACTACGTATGCGTTTTGGTATCGAAATGAACACAGACCATACTTTGGAAGAAGTAGGTAAGCAGTTCGACGTAACGCGTGAGCGTATCCGTCAGATCGAAGCGAAAGCGCTAAGAAAACTACGCCATCCAAGCCGCTCAGATCACCTAAGAAGCTTCCTGGACGAATAAGCATTTTCCTCTAGCATCTTCTTTCGGGGCGCATTATAATGCGCCCCGTATTGATCAAGAACTCTCTGGATCATCTCTTGGCTCAAAGCCAAAATCAGTGCCCCCTTAGCTCAGTTGGTTAGAGCACCCGACTCATAATCGGTAGGTCCCCTGTTCAAGTCAGGGAGGGGGCACCATTTTTCTTCTTTTATTTCAATTGGTTATTTTAGTAGCTGGCATGCTTGGAATAAGTTGTGCTACATCAGTGCTACATTGGCCTCATTGTTGATTTGCACCCAAAACTGACCCACTAAAGCCATATATTTGCATCGAATTTTGACCCACGTATAAACCTATCCCTGCTTCAGCAAAGCAGGAGAAAATGGAGTGATAGACGTGGCTCTACTAAGCGTAATTCGACGCTGGCATATTCGGGAGGGACAATCGATTCGATCGATTGCTCGGAAGACCGGATTGTCACGAAATACTGTTCGTAAATACCTCAATAATAGAAATTTAGACCCAAGCTACCCTGCAAGGAAGTCGCCGAGTAAGCTGGATGACTACGAGAAGACCTTAACCTGCTGGCTTCACCGTGAGGTGAAAAAGCATCGAAAGCAGCGTAAGTCAGTCAAGCAGCTATACCAGGATTTAGTACAACTGGGTTACACCGGTTCCTATGATCGTGTTGCTGCGTTTGCACGGCAGTGGCGACAAGAGCAACATGAAGCAAAGAGCACTGCCGCTAAGCGAGTCTATGTTCCACTGACTTTTGCACCAGGCGAAGCATTCCAGTTTGATTGGGGCGAAGATTTCGCCACGATCAATGGTCGGAAGTGCTGCCTTCAAGTTGCTTACTTCAAGCTAAGCAATAGTCGAGCTTTCTTCCTGCGAGCTTATTACAAACAAACGCACGAGATGCTGTTTGATGCACACAATCATGCATTTCGGGTCTTTGGTGGCGTGCCTGAACGCGGCATCTACGACAACATG
>NZ_LWEY01001116.1:0-1389 GCF_001634935.1 Oleiphilus sp. HI0043
AATCTTTCTGGGATGAAGTATTCACTATTTACCGAAGTAGAGCCTGACCCTACCTTCACAGTAGTTGAAAGTGGCCTCCGTAAGTATCGACAGCAAAACTGTGATTCTGTAATGGCTATTGGTGGTGGCTCTTCAATTGATGCTGCTAAAGTTATTGCTTTAGCTGCAAGTAACGAAGTGAGCCCTCGAGATCTGGTTGGCATTTTAAAGGGCAAGAAACCTTCTGCGCCTTTCTTTGCAATTCCCACCACTGCGGGTACTGGCTCTGAGGCAACCATTGGTGCCGTTATTTCTGACAGCATTACCCACAAAAAAGAACTTGTTATTGATACAAAAATAGTTCCTTTAGTAGCGGCACTAGACCCTGATTTAATGAAGGGCCTTCCTCCTGCTATTACTGCAGCAACCGGGATGGATGCCTTAACCCACCTTGTCGAATCTTATTTAAGCGGCATGGCAAACGAAGAGTCTGACTATTATTCTCGTTCAGGTATTCAAATGATTTTTGAAAACCTACCGAAGGTATACAAACGTGGCAACAATGCTAAAGCACGAGAGAAGATGGCGCTGGCTTCGTACTACGGAGGCTTAACGATAAATATCGCCGGATTAGGGTATGTGCATGCTTTTGCCCACCAATTAGGTGCTAAGTACAAACTACCCCATGGCGAATCCAATGCAAAAGTTCTGCCTTATGTGCTTGAATTCANTAAAGCTGCGAGCACGACACGCTTGGCTGAACTTGCACAATGCCTGGGTCTCGGCAGCAGAAATGATAATGATACAGTGCTAGCTGAAGCGTTTATTAGTGAAGTCAAAAATTTGATTTCTACGCTAAATATCGAGAACACGATACCTCAAATAAAACGCTCAGATTTTTCTGAAATTATTCAGGGTGCTTTTAAAGAAGCTAACTCAACCTACGCCGTTGCAAAGTACATGTCTTATGACGAGGCAGAAGAAATGCTCAGCGCTATCTCTGGCCGAGCCAGCGACATTTAAGGATTACGTAACCCACTAAACAGCGTCACTGCGGGTCATAGAGGGAATTAAATACCCGTTTATCTTACGCACCAGGTTTTCTGGTACGTAAGATATAAAACTCAATTAAAGGCGCTCTCTTAGTGTAATTCGCTTTAAACCAAGCAACGCTACAAGCCACAGCATCCAGAAGACTGAACCGCCACCACTGCCACCCTTGCTCGTAGTGGGTTCAGTTACTGGTTCAGAAACTAAGCTGGCAACGCCCCCTGGATCAAGCACAGTACCATTAGCCTGGCCATCTGCATCGTTGGCACCGCCATCTTCTATTAGCATCATTAGACAGTTGTGGCCTTGCGTTAAGCCTGGTTGATAAGCAGTACTTCCAGGAGAAGGGCAAATGCCTGG
>NZ_LWEY01001117.1:0-1254 GCF_001634935.1 Oleiphilus sp. HI0043
AGTAATCAAAGGTAAACTAAATCAGCAGGAGCTGGATTCGGTTATGGAATGCTATCGTTAAGCATGAGACAATAATTAGATTAGAGCAAAAAATAATTCGGGGAAAGGTAATGGCAAGAGGTATAAACAAAGTAATTTTGATCGGTAATTTAGGGCAAGATCCTGATGCGCGCATGACGGCGCAAGGTTCAGCGGTCACAAACCTGAATATTGCTACGGATGAAAGTTATAAAGATAAAAACAGTGGACAGATGGTGCCAAAAACGGAGTGGCATCGTGTTGNTATGTTTAATCGTTTAGCTGAAATTGCAAAAGATTATCTGCGTAAAGGCTCTAAAGTCTATATCGAAGGTAAGTTGCAGACCAGAAAGTGGCAAGATCAAAGCGGACAAGACCGCTATACCACCGAGATTGTTGCGAACGAACTGCAGATGCTAGATAGTAAGCAGGGTGGATTTGATCAGCCGCAAGCAGCCACGCAAGGCGGGTATCAGACACAGCCTGCTCCTCAAGCAGCACCACAAGCACAGGCTGCACCGCAGGGCTATGCGCAGCCACAGCAGGCGGCGCCGGTTCAACAAGGCTATCAGCGCGCGCCACAACAGGGCGGCCAGGCTTATACTCAGGCAGCGCCTCAAGCCGCTCCGCAAAGCGCTCCAGCAATGGCGCCTCCTAGTGATGATTTTGATGATGATATTCCGTTCTAATTCACAGTATATTTAGTTTTGTAGATTTAAATTCTACAAAGAGCCCCTTGAGGTGTTATCTTTCAGGCTTATATGTAGATAAGGTCGGTACCGATGAGCCTTGCTCTGTTAGTAATTCTTCTCGTTGTGGCACTGAGTACAGTCAGCTGTGTATATGTGTATAACTATCGAGGAGAGGTGCGCTATAAGAATCTTCGCGAATATCTCCGGAAAGCTTGGCCAATTTTTGCTCCTCTCAATTGTTTTCTGTATGTGTCGACCAAGCGAAATTATCGTAAACCGATTGTTAATATTGATGATTTTGCTGAGCTTCAGTCCCTTACTGACAAGTGGGAACTCGTGCGTGAAGAGGCGGAGAGTCTTAGAGAGCAGGGTTACTTTGAGAAGACAACCAAAGAAGGCTCTGCATCGTACTATGATGTTGGCTTTAGAACCTTCTATAAGCATGGTTGGAGTAAATTCTATGTCAACTGGTATGGTTACACGCATGAATCTGCAAAGAAGCTATGCCCTAATACAGTTGAGCTGCTAAAAAACATTCCTTCAG
>NZ_LWEY01001118.1:0-412 GCF_001634935.1 Oleiphilus sp. HI0043
GCTCATCAATAGTCTGAATCATTTCTTGTAAAACGATTTGCTGGCAAGGGTGCGGAAGCACCATTTCGGTTAGCCATCGCATATGTTTTAACGACCAGTTAGCGGTACCTGTATAACGTATATTATTCCTAAGCAGCATCGATTTAAGTTGATGCTTCGCATCGTTTAAATCTCGCATGGCTGCTTCTCGTGCGCGAGATAAGTCACGCACCGCTTCATCTTCGGGTTCAGGTACGTAGATTGGGTCAAGGTCATTGTTCTTCAGTAGTCGAGCGAGTTTCTGAGCGTCTCGTTTATCTGTCTTCACTCGCTCACCAGGTTTCTTGGGGATGAGAGATGGCGCGACTAAGAAACAGCAGTGACCAAGGCTGGTGAGAAGTCGATAAATCCAATAACCACAAGGGCCTGCTTC
>NZ_LWEY01001119.1:0-1059 GCF_001634935.1 Oleiphilus sp. HI0043
GTTGATATAGTTGCCGCTCGCAGCATAGGGTTTTGTGGCGATCCACCCCCCATCAGCAAACAAGGCCATCCCTCGAGTATTGGGTAGCTCAACCCACTGTAAGGCATCGATATAAATCCCTAAATACCAATCATCTACCTCATCGGGATGAAGACCAGCCAGCAAAGAGAAGTTACCTGTTATCATTAAGCGCTGAATATGGTGGGCATAAGCATACTCTAAAGACTGTTTGATACTCTCCTTCATACACGCCATCTTGGTTTCACCAGTCCAAAACCAACTTGGCAAAGGTCTACTCGCATTCAATCGATTCTGTTCCGTATAATCCGGCATATTGGCCCAGTACATTCCTCTAACATATTCTCGCCAGCCAAGAATCTGACGAACAAAGCCTTCGATCTGCGAAATCGAAATACTAGATTGCTGTTGATAGTATGTTTCAATGGCGACATCGATCACCTCATCAGGGCTAATAATCTTGGCATTCAAAGCAAAACTCAGCCGTGAGTGATATAGGCTCCAGGAGTGAGGAGAATTGCAGGTCATCGCGTCTTGAAAGTAGCCGAATTTCGGGAGGCATACTTGGCAAAAGTATTGAAGTTGAGCCATCGCTTGTCGATGGTTAATCGGCCAAACTAGCTTAATGTTCGCATTACCGAAACTGACAATCTCATGATCGTTCAACCGTTTTAGAATGACACTTACGTCATTTTCAAACACCAGTGGCTGGGGAATATCAGCTAAGTCTTTCTTTTTGAGCGCATGACGATTGTCCTCATCGTGATTCCACTTTCCACCTAAAGGGCTGCCTCCTTCCATCAAGACACTGAAGCGTTTACGCATTTTACGATAGAAACCTTCCATTCGATGATGTCTGCCACCTTCGAACCATAGAGGTAGTTCGTTGTGCTCAAGAAAAAAATGCTCGGTTTCATAGAGTCGGGAGGTGATCTCCAAGTCTCGAGTAAATTCACGTAGTTGAACATGCAGTCGATATTCATCAGGTTGCTGATATTCAAATACCTGACAAGCGCAGCGTTCAATGACAGATGAAAGCAA
>NZ_LWEY01001120.1:0-2347 GCF_001634935.1 Oleiphilus sp. HI0043
GAGCGCGGCACTCTCCGCCATCCGGCGGGCACCACAGCTGGGGCAGAACCCTCTGCGCTTGCAGCTAAATGCCACCAATCGTTCATGATGGCAATCCTCGCAGCGGACACGCAAAAAGCCATATTCCAGCCGACCACATTGGAGAAAATCTTCGAACTCTCTCTGAACGTAACGAGGCAAGCTTTGTCCCTGACCCTCCAACGAGGACTTAAAGACAGGATAATGTTCCTGAACCAATTGATAGAGGAGCGTCTTTTCGGGCTGATGGCGTTCATAGTATGGTGCTTGACTCGCCCAGACATTCCTTGCCGGTGACATGAGTATCCTCCTTGATACTGTTTATACATACAGCATATAGAAGAAGCTTCACTTAGCGAATATTGGCCGTAATTTTGTAAAAACAGTCCAACTGTTATGTCCGCTTTCGGGTCTTTTGTAATATAAAAATGCTAGTTAGGAAGGGCCAGATTAGATCTGAAGACAATTCTCAAGTTATGTCCGCTTATCTCACTTTCCAGAAGTAACCGATCAGATCAATATTGGCCAAAATATCCTTGTTTATCGATCAGTCATGAAGGTCCGTTTTGCGGACTTTCACGCCTTTGAGTGCTGTTTAACTATGCCGTGCACTGAACTCCAACCTTTGAGAAAGGGTTCGAGCCGATACACCTTTCTGATACTACTGACTTTGCGCAAGGTTCTGCGTCTCTCCAATTACTCTGTTCCGGCCTTGTTTCTTAGCTGCATACAAGGCTTGGTCAGCGCGCTCTACTAAGCCATCAATTGTGTCAGAGGTTTGCATACTCGCAACACCGACAGAAATGGTAATATTACCCAGGGTGACTTTTTTATCACTGCCCATAACCAGGTTTTTACTGGCGACCTTATCGCATAGCTGCTGGCCTACAACGAGTGCGCCTTCGTAGCGTGTGTTGGGTAATAGCGCCACGAATTCTTCACCTCCATAACGAGCGACGATATCGTCACCTTTGACACCCTTCTTTAGAACTGTTGCGATAAAGGTTAAAACTTTGTCGCCTACTGCGTGGCCGTGCGTATCATTAAACGATTTGAAGTGATCAATATCCATAAATAGGAGAGAGAAGGGCTTCAGTGTTTGTTCAAACTCATTTACTAGTGTTTTAATAGACTCATCAAATGCTCGTCGATTCGGGATGCCGGTGAGCTGGTCGGTAAACGCCGTTTCGTTCAGTTCTTCCAAGTTCCTTTTTAAAGTACTGACTTCCTCCTTCACAACGATTAAGGAGTTTTCCATTGATGTGTTGGCTTGTCTAACTTGGTCAGTTTCTTCAATAAGCTTGGCAACGAGCTGAGTGATGCTGTTGATATCGGGGTTTTTCTTTAGATCATTCTGGCTTTCTTCCAGTGCGGCTGAAAAAGCCTGGTTGCCCTCAAGGATTTTTTCCAGCTCTTGCAGCAGGTTGTCCACAAGCGTCTCTGTATCGCCTTGTATATGGCTCAGTTTATCCTGCGTTTGGTTTGCAATATAAGTTTCGTAGAGTGAGTTATTTAAGCTGTCTGTAAAGTTCGTTCCACTTTCTAGCAGGCTATCTATTTTCTTGCGTAGCTCGAGGTTCATTCCTTGAAAATACTCATACCAAACGAAGTAGTTTTCCGGGGTGATTGGGATTTCAAGGTCTTTCATTTGTGGGATAGTTTTCTTAAGGCAGTCAACAGCTTGTTTAAGCTTTTTTTGACGGCTTTCCCGCACAGGTATTTGTTGCTCTGTCATATTACTCGCTACTCCATTTAGCCTGGTAATATTTGTCTGTAACCTGAGTTCAAGCCTCTAGTTTGTGCAATAATCTAAGAATTATAAGACTTTTTCAATCATAAATCATTTCGTCTATCCAGTTGTCCGCCGGCCTAATTCAGTCATTTTAGTTGTTGATGGTAACGATAAAACCATTCTAGGTTTGGATATAAGCCCGATATTTCATAGTATTCGGTATTGCTGTCATTCTCATGAACCGCTGTTTCATAATAGGGAGATCAGATGTCTCAGAGCGCTGCTTTAGTCAAAGCACTGAAAAAATGTTTGAAAATTAACGATGTAAAATATGCAGATGTGGCTGATGCCCTCAATTTAAGTGAGGCGAGCGTGAAACGTTTGTTTTCTGAGGAAAGCTTTTCGCTAAAAAGGCTAGATCAAATTTGTGAATTTTTAGGTATTGAAATTAGTGATCTGGTGGAGATGGTGAGACAGTCTGATCAGATTCGAAGTTTGACGATTGAGCAAGAAAAAGAAATTATTGATGATCTTCCGCTTTTGATTGTCGCAAATAGTGCCTTAAATCGTTGGAGCTTTGAAGATATATTGTCTACC
>NZ_LWEY01001121.1:0-2435 GCF_001634935.1 Oleiphilus sp. HI0043
AAGTAAGATCATATCGGCACCGGCCTCTTCAAGGGCGCGCGCAGTATTAATCATGGCGTTAGCTTTTTCAGCTTCCTTGCCTTGAACGCGATAGCCGCCTAACTTATTGACAGACTGAGGCGTTAAACCCAAATGTGCACAAACAGGAATGCCTCGATCACTTAAGGCTTCAATATACTCTGCAAGCCACTCGCCGCCTTCTAGCTTGATAATATGGGCACCTGCTTGCATCAACTGTCCACCATAGTTCAAGGTATCGTGAGGGCTATTCAGGGTATTAAAAGGCATATCGGCCATAATTAAGGGAGACTGAGCGCCTCTGCTAACACATTGAGTGTGATAGACCATGTCATCAATACTAACAGGCAATGTCGAGTCCTGACCTTGTAACACCATGCCTAGAGAGTCGCCGACTAATAAAACGTCGATACCAGCATCCGACGCTAACTTAGCAAAGGTTGCGTCATAGGCTGTGACACAGGAGAATTTTCCATTGGACTCTTTTAGTTTACGAAGGCTCAGGGTTGTCGTTTTCATCATATAATCCTTAGTTTTCACAGTAGTATAAAACCGACTACTGATAATCTATGACAGAGCTTAGCTTGTGCGTAGATTAGCTACTTGTTTCGCGAGACTCAAGTCGGAGTGCCATCTAAACGAAGTAAATTATGCTCGCTGCACGAAGAAAGATGTTGTTCTAGGGTCGATGTATCGGGAAGCGTCCAAGCAGGCGCAATTTCGATTGCTGGTACCAGCACAAAGTCTCGTTCCAGCGCATAAGGGTGAGGAATGCGTAAGTCAGGGTCGTCGCTTGATAGCGTTTCATCGTTATAGAATAGAATATCCAGGTCGATGATTCGCTCCCCCCAATGCCGAGTCTTTATACGCCCGAATTCGGCTTCAAGTGTTTGAGTACACTTTAACAAAGCGAGTGGTTCCAGAGCGGTTTCAAGCCAGATGACTGCATTGACGAAGTCATCTTGATCCTGAGGCCCTTGAGGGCAGCTACTGTATAGTGATGATGATGACATTAGCTTTAGTTCAGGATGCCGGGATAGGGCTTCTATCGCCTTTATTACTTGAAGACGAGGACTTTCCAGGTTGCTACCAATACCGATGAGTACTTGATTTAGTTTCATGACTAGCTTTTTCTTCTCGCCGAACAGTTCCTGCTGACTTATACCTGCAGCATTATGATCGCTTTGGACGTCGTGATTGTCGGGTCTTTCGGCGGTCAGCACCAGGTGTCTCACGCTTTTTTCGATGATTAGCTTTGTTATAAACAGCAGAAGGGTGCTTGATTTGGAATTCAGTCCACCACTTAGCGAGTTCGCCGACAGGTTCACCAGCTTGCTCCCGTAACAACAAAAAGTCATAGGCAGCCCTGAATCGTTGCTGTTCAGCGAGGTGGAAAGGCCGCTTGCCGTGAGTCTTAGTGAGTCTGATTTGGTATTCCCATATTTCCTTCATCATTAAGGTGAAGCGCTTGGGTATAGATATATGAGGTAGTTGGCTTTGAAGTGTAAGTTGCCCTGCTTGTTGTAATGCAGGAAATTCGGGAACGCCTTCTTCAATAAGTTGTGACCACAGTCTATCGACTTCAGGCCATAGAAGAGTTGCATACAGAAATGCTGGTGTGACGGGTTTTTCTTGATGAATTCGTTGATCAGTATTTGTTAAGCCTGCCTCGAGCATTTTCTTATAGATAGCACTCTTATCACTGTTTTCCAAGGTATGAGCAATAGCTGGGAACAAGGGCTTAAATAGCCCATAGTCGACTAAGAGGTGAAAAATTTTCAATCCATAGCCAGAGAGAAACAGTTTTAGAATCTCATCGAACAAACGTGCTGCTGCAACGTTGGACAATAGCTGACCGTGCTCTCGTATGGCACCGCTGGTCTCTTCTTCGATATCAAAGTCTAGTTTAGCCGCGAAACGCAAAGCTCTGATCATCCGAACCGGATCTTCCCTATAGCGTGTTTCCGGGTCGCCAATAATGTTGATCAGACCCTGCTTAATATCGTCCAGGCTATCGACATAGTCGTAAATACAAAAGTCTTTAGGGCTGTAATAGAGAGCGTTTATCGTAAAGTCTCTTCGCACAGCATCTTCATCGATACTGCCATATTCATTGTCTCTAAGCAGCATGCCATGCTCTGATTGTTTTTCGTCCTGTTGGTTTACGCTTCCACGGAAGGTAGCAACCTCGATAATCTCGCGGCCAAACAGGATATGGACGAGCTTAAAGCGACGACCAATTAAACGTGAATTCTTAAAAAGAGCATGTACCTCCTCAGGGTGTGCATTGGTCGCAATATCAAAATCTTTAGGATTTTGGCCGAGCAAAATATCCCTGACACCACCACCAACCAGATACGCCTCATAGCCGCTATTATGTAAGCGATGCATAACCTTTAACGCCGATGGGCTAATTT
>NZ_LWEY01001122.1:0-741 GCF_001634935.1 Oleiphilus sp. HI0043
GTCAAGATCTGCTACACCTTGATCAAAATCTAAAGTCAGATTATCACTAGCAGGTAAACTGTTAGCGATAAGCGTGTTATTAAGGCTTAGGGAAGTCCTGGCCGTATCTGCAATAGCGGGTGACTCATCAGATTGATAATTCACCTCAAACCATGCTTTTAAATCTTTACTCCCGTCAAAATCAGTCAACACTGAACAAGCACTACCACTTGGTTGAGTTTGACCGACAGCGGTTAATGTCATCGATTTAGAATTACCACAAACAAAAGAGGCCGGGTTGGTGGCAACAAATCCGTAAGCACTAAAGTTTGTACCCGGCGTTGCGGTAGAGCTTACACTCTCTGCAGTATCTTCGGCGGTCACGACCACACCATCAACCGCCCTCTCATGGAATAAAAAGACCGTTGCTGCACCGCTTTCAGAGCCATCCAGAGTGAGACCCGATATGGAGGAACCACCGCTAGCAGCATCATAAAACTCGCTATTTGAATCATCATTGGTACTTAAACCAATCGTACCAACATAGTCAGTTTTATCAGTAACACCATCCGCACATACAGCTTGAATACTCACTTCAGCTCTGGAACTCGGGCAGGCTAACCCATAGTCAGGCTGAGTAATCGAAAAACTACCTAAAGAACACGAGCTACAAGCATGAGAGTCCCCCATAGCCGTTCCAATTTCTGCTTCAGTCAGCACGCTATCGTAAACTTTAATCTCATCCAAACGGCCATAAGCTGA
>NZ_LWEY01001123.1:0-10118 GCF_001634935.1 Oleiphilus sp. HI0043
GAAACCAATCTTCACCGCATCTTCCAGTACCAGCGGTAAAAGCACAGCCGACGGCTCAGAACAGTATATCGGCCCATCAAAGCCAGCAGCGAGAAGATAAGGAATGCGCCCGACATGATCGATATGAACATGGGTCACGACAAGCGCTTTAATATGAGAAACTGGGAAGTCGATTTCAAGCTGGCTTTCACTCGACTGCCCAGAGGTCTCGGCCCCTTGAAACAATCCGCAATCAATCAGAATACCTTGTTGTTCAGAACTGTTTTTATCAGAAATGCGAAGCTCGTGACACGAACCCGTTACGCCATTCACCGCTCCGTGGTGTAGGATTTTCATGTGATGTCCTTATCAATTAAGTTAAGGGAAGAATATCACAACGCTCGCGCTAGATTCCAACAGGATGGTTTCAATCGAGTCTGACCCCGTTGTCAGCTAAGTATTGAACTATGTCAGGTGCCGCTGAGGATCTTGGCGACGATGTAATACACGAATAATCTCCACCGTATCGCCTGTAACCCTATAAAACAGGGTATGGCTCGCAATAGGTAGGCTTCTGGTGCCAGCTAGAAGTTCAGAGCGATCAACTCCTATCATGGCTTGTTCAGTGAGAGTCCAAAAGTGTTCTTTTATATTTTCAAGGTAGCTATCAGACTGGGTTTTCCCCCATTGCCGCAACCCGTACTGATAGATGTTTTTTAAATCAGTTTTCGCAGCAGGGGCTATAACAAGGTGGCGTGTTGGCATGAAACTTAAGCCATAATATCATTGAACAATGAACCTAAAGAGGATTTTGATTTAATAGAAATACCTTCACCGCTATCTAGCTGGCCAGTGCCAACTTTCAGTTGCTCGCGTAAACGAGCCAATTTCACTTCGTGGATCCAGTCCTCGTGCGTATCCATAAAGCGCAATGCTTCACGAATCACTTCGCTGGCATTATTGTATAAGCCACTTTCAACTTTGGCTTTAACGCGAGACTCTAGCTCGGCAGTCAGGGACACATGCATAATGGCCTCCAAGAGTAAAAATTTATAAATTTCATGCTAGGCAAAAATACAAGCATTGTCAATCTTTGTATTATGGTATAAAAGGGGTCGGTGACAATTAGTAATCATTCGCACTTGAGAGGTCGCCCTATCTTTGAATAGCCAATTGATCTCTTAAGATTTTCTTCGATTTGTGCCTTAAAACGATCATCCCCCAAAGGCATCGAGAAACTGGCTGAAGTACGAATCTCATGTATGACGCCCTTCGACAACGCAACGTTAAATAACTCTCGATAGCGAACGAGACGGCTCTGCGTATCATGTGCCAACTGAGCATATACCTCATGCGCACTAATTAACGGACTTCTTTCACCATATGCATTGCACCGATAGCTAGACCATCGGTAATCAGCCGGATGCTCGACCATATTAGCCATAACCGGGTTTAGCTCTATATACCGATAACACTTGAGTAAATACCCTTCAGCATCGATCAAGCTTGCTTTATGACGACTCTCCCACAATGTACCGCATCGCCGATATGTCTTATTGATGTATTGTACATAGCGCCGCCCAAGTGACTGCATCACTTTAGAGACACCGTCAGTGCATGAAGGTGTCAACAAAAGATGAGTGTGATTCGTCATCAAGACATAAGCATGACAACTTACATCATAGCGTTCACACGCTTCTTGTAAGCATTCCAGATAAAACTGATTATCTTGATCTGAAAAGAAACACGCTTCCCGATTGTTTCCCCGTTGGATTACATGGCACGGCACTCCTGCCATATACATTCTCGGCTTCCTTGGCATTTCAGTTTCCTCTATCTTCCTTGATAGTTACACGTGATTATCGACCTAAGCCAAGGTCTTTTCAAGCTGAGTAATGCGAATGATTATTATGTGTCACCGACCCCTTTTGCTTTACTTTATCGGACATATTAAATAGAGTTATGTCCTATATATTAGAATACAGGCTCAGTTATGACCGAGAAACTAGACCCGTCAATGCTCCTCCAGCTGCTTAAGCAAGCCCCTGAATCTTTCGCGCTGTCTGATATTCTTGAATTGATAAATAAACCAACACTCAAGCTTAGCCCTCCTTCAGATCGAACGATACGCCGTTGGCTTAATGAATTAAGTGAGCAAGGCCTGCTTATTAAAACTGGCAGTCGTAAAGGTACACGATATAGTCTTGCTGCACACCAAACGACGCCCAATATGCTTCAGTTTTTGCAGGGACTAGATACAGATATTCAGATATCTACACTCAAGCAGATTAGAAACCTCTGGACTCATACCTCAACGGCACTAGAAGGCAATACTTTAAGCTTAGGTGATACAAAGTTTATATTGGACGAGGGCTTAACCATTTCAGGTAAACCACTCAAAGAGCACCAGGAAATATATGGCCACGCTAGTGCTATCGAATTGATTTACCAAAACCTTAACCAAGCCTTTACAGCAGAAAGCTGCTTCCAACTTCATTTAGCTATTCAAACAGACCGCGTCACCGACATTTATAAACCGAATGGAGCCTGGAAAGTTGAAATGAACGGTACCTATGCAGTTAATAAGAAAAACCAACAAGTATTTATCGAATATGCCCACCCCTTACATACAGAAAAGTTAATGGCTCTTTTTATTGAAGAGCTCAACTCATTATGCAAGCAAACTCTCAACCTTAAGGACGGAATCAAAGCCTACGCGAAGATTCACATGGGCTTTGTACATATCCACCCCTTCTGGGACGGAAACGGACGCCTTGCGCGATTAATTGCAAACATTCCTCTGCTAAAGTCAGGCCTTCCCCCCATCGTTATTTCGCAGGACGAAAGACAGCAGTACATAAAAATACTTGCAGACTACCAGCTGAAAGTTGGACAACTGACACCTGACTCCGGTGTTTGGCCGAAAACTAAGCTGCTTACTGACTTTGAACAGTTTTGTGACCGTTCCCATAAAGAAACAAGAGAGCTAATAGAAGGCGCTAAAAAACTTCAGGAACAAAGGAACAAAGGAACAAAGGAACAAAGGAACAAAGGAACAAAGGAATAACACCAACACAATACGTCTGCTGATTATGTCTGCTGATTACTCATTCAGCCCAACTAGAGCAGAAAGTCAAAGCCCGTTGCATACAAGTTGGAGGCAACTACACACGATCTTTTAGGTGTAGGGCAAGTAATGCGAATGATTATTAGTTGTCACCGACCCCTTTTGCAATTTATTGGATAATCTGTTGAGTATCCAATCCATGGGATTCTGCATAGCTATCCAGCTCATTAAAATACGAAACACGCATAGCGAGATAAGTGTTAGAAAATAATTTAACCGCTTCTGCTTCTGTTGAATCAATAAATAGCGTATCGATATCTTCCTTGACTGCTCCTTGAGCGAGCAACGCTGCAAATGTCTTTGCCAGTTCACTTTGTGAGCCAACAATAATTCGTGATGGGTATAGGTTGTCATGTAGCGCCTTCCCTTCTCGAAGAAACTCAGGAGAGAAAACGATATTGTCTGTATCAAACTCGCTACGAACGCGTTTGGTAAAGCCAACAGGTACCGTAGACTTAATAATCATCATGGCGCTGGGGTTAATTTCAAGAACGTCTCGAATAACTGATTCAACAGATGAGGTATTAAAGTAATTGGTTTCCGTATCATAATCAGTCGGAGTAGCAATCACAACATAATCGGCACCAACATAAGTGGCTTTCTTATCCAAAGACGCCCTAAAGTTCAGCTCTTTATTCAGCAGAAAATCTTCGATTTCTGAATCAACAATGGGTGATTTTTTGTCATTCAACAAAGCAACTTTTTGCTCCTCTATATCCAGCGCCACAACTTCATTATGCTGCGCAAGTAACATGGCATTTGAAAGGCCTACGTAGCCAGTCCCTGCTATTGCTATTTTCATGGTTTCTCTCTTTAAAAATCTGCTAATGCGATTCGCTACTTATACGCTGTATCAGCGAAAAGTAGTAACACTTAAATTATTATGAGTAACATCGTAGATAGAGCTTAGACAATCGAGAAAGTGTTTATTTAACTGAACAAAGCAATACCATTTTCCATGAAGAATGGTGGGTAGCACAGCTTACATGTTCAACACTGCACCAGCCTGGGACATAACCGCCTTTGATCAAGGATTAGATTTCAGCTTTGACCGCTTCCAAGCTTGCTCTCAAATGACAAAAACTTAACAAGCATCTTCAGTTCAGGTTCAACAACATGTATTTCATCTTTGTTAAGATGTATCAAAAACAACGAAAGAGGCCCCCTCACGTCCGACCCGTTTACCCCCCAATAGAGCAAGTTAGGAATCGATATATCCAAGGCCAAAAACACATACCGATCTAAACCGACTATTCACCACTATTGTACGACAAAATAAACTACTTTAACTGTACTCGATCTCCAGCCCCACTACCAGTAACTGTCATTACAATAAACTTGAAATAGTTAGCAACACTTAACTCCCCGATCATTTTAGCATCAACCTCCGCTAGCTTAACAGGTGTAGACATATCAATTTCATTGACTTGTGCTTCTCCAGTAATTCCGGGCCTTACATCAAAAACACCTTGAGCGTCTCGAGCCGCAGTTAATTCTTCTTGGTTGAATAAACCTGGACGAGGTCCAACCAAGCTCATCTCACCTTTTAGCACATTCCATAGTTGGGGAAGTTCATCGAGTTTTGTTTTACGTAAGAAGTTTCCGAAAGGCGTGATTGATGCACTACTAGCCAAATGAGTAGCGACCGAAGCAGTGTCAACTTTCATTGTTCTGAATTTAACCAAGGTAAAAGGTTTCTTCCTTCGACCTACTCTTTCCTGACGAAAAATTGGAGAACCAGTGTCAAAAAAGCCAATTACCGTTAATATCAATAAGACAGGGAACCCAAAAGCTAATCCAAAGAATGAGAACAAAATATCAAAAAAACGAATAACCATAATCAACACGCCTTATCAAAACAACGAGAAATTCCATCTTGAAACGAAACCGGAGGTGTCCAGTCTAAGGTATTTTTAGTATAAGAAATATCAACTTGGAAAGAACTACACAGTCTATCATATACCTCTTTTTTTCGGAGGATTCGAACCAGTGCTTTCAAAATTAAGGGGGGAACATACAAGATCCGGGATTCTTTTCCGGTAGCCAAGACAAGCGAACGAAGAAGATCTGGAGTGGAAATATCGAATTCATCACTGACAAAGAATGTTTGATTCACGGCTTTGGGACTATTGAGACAAACCATAATTAAGTCGGATAAGTTTTGCAAACTAACTAAACTTCGCTTATTTTCGATTGCCCCCAAAGGCAATGGAACATTCTTCATTGCTAATTTCATCATTGCTGAAAAGTTAGCTTTTACGCCAGGCCCATAAACTAAAGGGGGGCGAATAATTACGTACTCCATTGAAGATGCCAACGCTAGCTCTTTCAGCCCATATTCAGCTTCCATTTTTGATATACTAAATGCATCTTTCGGAAATGGAAAATCTTCAACACTATATGGACCTCTGTTATTAGTGTGCTCTCCATTTACTTTAGCGGTACTGATATAAATAAATCTCTTTACCCCGACTTCTATCGATTGACGGACCAAATTGATGGTTCCCAATGTATTAACAGTTCGATAACTTTCCAGAAAATCAAAGCCCGTTTGGTTTAGAAAATGAGCTTTACCAGCAAGGTGAATTACAACATCGACACCCTGGAGGACCTTAGACCAATCAGTACTACCGTCTATATCACCTATAGATACCTCATCAACACTTCTCTCCTGCGCTTGCCTAACCGCCGCCACCAAGTCAAGCTTAGCACCTCGGACCTGAGAGCACATTGCTGTCCCTATGAATCCGCCAGCACCTGTCACTAACACCTTCACTTTTATCTTACTCCACTACTTAAACCAATCGACTTAAGAAATACATACGCCAATTAAACCAAGACGTATAATTCGCTATCGTTTTACTTTTGAGCGCTTTGCAAAAGCATTAAAAACATATCTCAGAAAATAGATGAACCGCATAGGCACTGGGATATGAGAAATCCTCATGTAAAGGAGAAATGTCTTAGGAACAACAACTAACTTATTCGCACTAATTTGTCCTTTTCTAATACGGTATTTAGTAAGATAACGAGATAAGCCATAGGATGAATGCCCCTTCGCCAACAAAGAAACCCATAATAGAAAATCTTGCCTAGCACGTACTTCGCTCAAACGAAATGTACCAACAAGTTTAGTATCCACCATACAGGTAGACATACCCATTTCAGTTTTACTCAAATGTTTGGGTAAATCGACGAGCGGGCTAACGTCAACAGCTCCTCGAGAGTCTTCCCCCTGTTCATCCATAAAGCTAAAGCTTGTATGTGAAATGGGGGCTGAATGCTCTTGCATAAACTCTATTTGAACCTTTAGCTTGTCTTTCTCCCAGATATCGTCAGAGTCCAGAAAGGCTATATATCTACCTTTTGATATTTCTAAGGCATTGTTACGAGATACCCCAGCGCCGCTATTAACTTGATTTTGGATTACTGTTATTCTGGATTCACCTTTATACTTTTCGCGTATATAATCAAAACTACCATCCTTTGAACAGTCATCAACTAGCAACATTTCCCAGTTGGAGTACGTTTGATCAAACACCGATTGAATAGTCTCATCAATGAACTCTCTAGAGTTATACATTGGCGTCACTATAGAAACCATTGGTAAATCGCAGGCATTCAAATATATAACTCCTATGTTGATTTAGTTTTGGATAATAATGTTTTTTGGGAACTGATAAATCTTTTCTTTAAGCTGCGAGTAATTGGCTCTTCAAGCAAAAGCCAAAAAATATAACTAGCAAAAACCGTCAGTATTGTAATCGCTATCGAAAACACCCAAAACCCGAAAATATTCTCTAGCCCCACAAAGAAAAAGACCTTTGTAAAGAACGGCAGCGTAAAAACCTGCAACAAGTACGCTGAATATGAAACATCCCCTAACCTGACGCTCACTAGCCCAAGCAAGTTTTTTGGCTTCCAGTCAATACTCAACGCAAATAATACAATAAAGAACCCTCCTCCACCCCACAATAAGGTTCTGTTGAAGTAAGTCACAGGAACATCCAAGAAGGAATATATATAAAGCGATAATGAAGCCATCAAAAACAAATATCTATACTGGATAAGTTTCAACTGAAGGTTCATATATAACCAAGCGGCAAAAACACCAAACGAAAACTCAACCACCATAGGGCTTAATACTAAATCAGAGTATGACAATGTTGTACGCATTGTCGGGTCAGAGAAAAGTAGTATTAGAACAGAGTACAATAATAACAAGACATAAAGGGCTTCTTTTCTGAAAAATAGAAGCAATGCAAACATTAAATAGAAATACATTTCATAATTTAATGTCCAACCAACTCCCAAAACTGGCGAAACCACTCCATAGCTTGTTGGCACAGGAATAAAGAACAAAGAACCCAGCACCCAAGGAATCTCGACTTCTGACCTGTGAATAAATAAATGAGGAAATAGTAAAAGTGTGACAACACCAACTAAGGTGAGAATCCAGTATATCGGTACGACCCTAATTAACCGAGAAAGAATAAACTTTGGGATTCTATTTCTATCACCAAAATCTTTATGGTGCACCCAAAAGATAATGAACCCACTTAATACAAAAAATAAATCTACTCCAGCATGTCCGAGCACTATCGAGCTGTAGTTTGTAACAAAAACGCTAGGCAATTCAAGACTAGGGTAGTTTTTCGCTTTCGCCAAGGCATGTGAAAAGACCACTGCTAAACAAGCTAACCCCCTCAATACCTGTATACTATACAACACGTTCATTTTCACGCCTTGCCCTTCTTAGAGCCATCCCAAATACGTATATAAAAAAAAGCGTTTTAAAAAGCTCTGGGCCAATCTTAGTAAACGCGGAAATTGGGTTGTGGAGAAATGTATAACCTATCAATACGAAAATTAAACAAGATAGCATTGAGGGTTGACAACCTTTTGGCAACCAAAAAACTTTCTTATAGGTATTTCTCACGACAGCAATATAAAAGCCACATAATACAAAATTCAGAGGCATCATTGGAATATAGCCAAAACTTGCCAAGGGCCCTGGAGTTGCTCCAGCCCTATCTTGAATAGGGTATTTATACAAGCTCAGATAATTTAGCCGATTAATACCTTCAATCTCGGGTCTTGGATACAAGAACCCTATAATTTTTCCTAACCTGTAAACGAATATATCTAATTCTAATTCTAGAGCTAAGAGGTTAGCTCTTAGATCAAAACCCTGCTGCAATATCAGATCCAATGAAGAGGTAAATACAACTAATCGATAGTATAGGTAATAAACTACCCTTCCTGTAAACTCATCTCTAAATATCAGGTAGGCTTGCTCGAAACCCATTTTGTTAGCATAACCAAAAAACACAACTCCTGTGACAGCTGCAGCCGAGAGCAACACTACACTGATGGTTTTAAAAAAGTTAGTACCAGAGCTACCAATCAGTAAATACTTATCAACATTGTTCCCTTTAGCAGCAATTAAAAGCGCAGTAAAGATCCAAACCACATCTACTGCACCGTTTGCACATAGTATCCAGTTCACCATATGCAATGCTAAGCTAAGTCTACAAAGTGGCGCCAACTCCCTTTTCCCCAATGAGAGAATAAAACAATACGTTACGAAACCAACAAAAAAACTCTTATACAGAGTTATTACTTGCGGTAGCACCCCGGATTGCGATAGTTGTTCACCTGAATACCTGAAGCTGATACCAAAATCAGCGTTAAACTTAACAGCGAGCGGCAGAAAAACTAGCCCTGTAACTATGGTAAAAAAATTATTCTCGAATATTAAAGGTAGTTTCGAGAATATATTGACAGGGAAGGACAACTTGATTCTGGAAAATATGAAAGCAAAAATTCCTACCCAAAGCAGTACGACGAAGATTAAGAGCGTGTTGCCTGGGTTTACAAAGTTTATGTGCGGCCCTAAAAACACCATCATTATAAGAGGCACAAAATAAAACACGAAGAAATATGGCGCAATGACGCTCCAACCAATATTTTTCATGTATAAATAAGACCTATCTGTATTTGTAACTGCCTAATATTTTTAGCCACAGATAATTCGCTCTCAAGATTATAATAGTCCCAAGATAAGCCAATCGGTTTATACCAAATCAAATTCTCAGCAAGCTTTTTAGCGTAAGCATCTTTTAGCAAGGAGGAAGAGGCTGAAATAACGACCCGAGCTCTAGAAAAATCTTTGTCAAATGGAAGATCGCAGCTAGATAGAGATACACGGCAGATTAACATCAAAACTTTAAGCTTCAATCCAGCGAGTTTATCCGAAGGGTGAAACCTAACAAATATTGAACTGTCACTTTGTTTTGATAAATACCGAAATAGGGTTATCGTTTTTACAATATAGAATTGATGAGAAAAACAAACTAATACATCAATCGGTACTGCACTATATTCGGGCTGCAATGACTCTTGTTCCATTACAACTATATCCACCGAATCATTCACAGATAAACGTCTATAAATATCTCTGGTCTCATTGTCAAGCACATAGATACTATCAAACTGGTTGGACGGAAAACTATCCTTTACAGCACCATGTTGCACGTAAACGACCTTGATTCCTTTTACTTCCCTCAAAAGTAGGCTGATGATAAAAATATCTCCTGCATGATCATTTGATATACATACAGTGCCTACACCACGAGCCTTAATTTTAGATATCAACAAACGATTATAAAACACCATGCCACGCATATTGCAAGTAAAGTAGACCCCCTCTCGTTTGTCAGAAAGAAAGAACATAAAAGGAAATATGAATAATTTAGATGTCCACACAGCTAAACGAGCAGCATTAAACCAGATGGAAATATCGTATATATCCAAGGAGTCATGCTTCGTCTCAAGCTCCCCCTCTATACTTGACAGCGCTTTTCGCTGGTTATTTGTCGCATACACTGAAATCGTATCGGTTGAAATTCTAGACTTACGGCATGGATAGCGTAAAACCGCTAATAAACACCGAATAATCTCAATAATGAAACGTTTATAGCCATACAAAAAATGATATAGGTCACTACGC
>NZ_LWEY01001124.1:0-615 GCF_001634935.1 Oleiphilus sp. HI0043
GAGTCATTGTTGACGGGGACTGGAAACGAGTTAGATTTACAGACGTTTAAGGTGACCGATCAGCTCACAGGCCGTTTGATGGGGGTACGCTCTGATATAACGCCTCAGGTAGCAAGAATTGACTCGCATATGCTTAAAACTAACGGTATTAGCCGACTATGCTATGCAGACACCGTGCTACATACTAGACCTGCACACATGCTTACTAACCGCTGTCCGATGCAAATTGGCTGTGAATTATTCGGTGAGAAAAGCCAGGCGGCAGACCTTGAAGTAATTTCTTTGATGCTAGATACGCTAAATGCCGCTCAGGTAGGTCGTATACATATTGATCTGGCGCATGTCGGAATTTACCGAGGGCTGTTAGAATCTGCAAGCTTTGATGAAAGTACTGAAATTAAAGTGTTTGATGCACTTAGTCGAAAATCTATACCTGAATTGGACGCTTTAGCTCAAGCAGATGATGCAAATAAAGAGATAATTTTACTTATTAGAGATATTGCCAACCTAAGTGGTGGTGTTGAGTCTCTAGAAAAAATTCGTCAAAGTGTTGAGCGTTTAAAGCTAAGCGCTAACGAAGGTATTGTTTCCGCTATTGCTGAGCTGCAGAGAATT
>NZ_LWEY01001125.1:0-2159 GCF_001634935.1 Oleiphilus sp. HI0043
CATATGCTGAGAGCGGTCCAGGCACAAGCCAACGCGGTCCCCAACCGATACGTGCTCCTCTAATAGGAGCTGAGCCCACTGTGAGCTAAGTTCATCAAGCTGACGATAGCTTAAGACTTCCTGCTCAAATATGACGGCATCTTTTTCGGCAAATTGTTGAGCTTGATGATGAAGGTAGTGACCGACAGTGCGAGGGGCGTTGGCTTGTTCTTCATGCCAAGCATGAGCAGGTCCTATACATTGTCTCATCACTTGCTTGCTTGAGCTTTGATTAAGTAGTTCTATATCGCAAAGCCTGGTTATCGGGTTTTGTGCAATTTGTCCGAGAATCGTAAGAAAATGATCCCTAAAGCCTTGGATCGTTTTTTCAGTAAAGAGAGATGTACTATAGACGATTGCTCCACTGAGTGAGTCGCCGCGTTTTTTAAACCATATGTTCAGGTCGAGTGGTGAATCATGAGAAGGGATCTCACACTGCTTGATGTTTATCGTATGGTCACCACTTCCCATGACTTGTTCGCGTTTAGATACGTCTTGGTAGGTGATAGAGGTTTGGTAGATGGGAGCACGACTGATATCACGTTCAGGGTTCAGGCGTTCGACGATCTTTTCGAACGGTGCTCTCATATGGTCAAAACCTTCTAGGCATTGTTGCTTGACCTGCTGTAATAGCTCAAGGAATGGCATTTCTCGGCTCAGTCTAAAGCGAAGTACTAAGGCGTTAACAAAAAAGCCAATCAGGTCTTCAGTGCCGGGCTTAGTTCGGTCAGCCATTGGTGTCGCAATGACTAGGTCTTCTTGGTCGGTATATTTTGCCAACAAGGCACAATAACTGGCCATCATGACCATAAATAAAGTTACGTCTTTTTCTAGGGCTAAGCCGTTAAGCCTGGAAAGTAGGTCACTCGGTAGCTCAAATGAAACTTGCTCACCGCGAATATCCTGAGTTTCCGGACGAGGTCGATCAAGCGGCATATCAAGGTTAGGAGCTCCTTGGAGGTGTTCTACCCAATAGCTGACATCCTTTTCTACATCTTCTTGTGAACTGTTGAGTCGTGACCAATTCGCATAGTCAGCAAACTGGTAATCGAGTACAGGTAATTGAGCATTGATACCGCAACAGTATGCGTTATAACTCTCACTGAGCTCATGTATAAATAAATCGAAAGACCAACCATCGAATATGATGTGATGAGGCATAAAAAACAAAATGCTCTCTTCTTCACTAAGAATGATTAGTTCTGCTTTAAAAAGAATATCGTGATTGATATCGAAAACCTGGTTTTGTAAAACGGTCAGGCGTTTTTTGAGTTCCAGCTCACGTTCAATTGGCTTATCTATATCTGCGAAAGAGACTTCACTTAGTTCAAAATTACTGATGTTTCGAAGCCGTTGATGTGGCTGGGAATCAATTTCAATTACTTCGGCGCTTAGCGCTTCTTGGCGACTGATTAGGTTTTGAAAAGCTTGATTTAAAGCAAGCTTATTGAGTTTTCCTTTTAGTCTGAATGCAGAGGGAAGGTTATAGGCAGTACTGCTTCCTTCCAGTTGATTCAGGTACCAAAGCCTTTGTTGGGCAAGGGTTAATAAGGCTGGTTCATTCTCTGAACGCTTTGTTATGGTTGATTGTTCTGTGTGCTGCGATTGATCTATTTTTTTAGCTAAAGACTCGATGTCTGCAAACTCGTAGAGGTCACTGAACTTCAATTGCACCGACATATCCATTTCAACACGGTGGATGATTTGTGCAATGAGCAAAGAATGCCCACCTAGGTCGAAGAAGTTTTCATTGATGTTAGATATGGGTTTATTGATGACTTCTTGCCAGATGCTCAGTAACTTAAGTTCAGTCGCTGTAGTAGCGGCCCGTACTTCTTCTTTGCCTAACGAGCTTGATTCTGATAAAGGGAGGCTTTCTAAAGCCTTTCGATCAAGCTTGTTGTTAAGGGTGCGTGGTAACTCCCCGAGTGCTTCAAGGTGCTGCGGCACCATGTAAGGGGGCAATTGCTGTCGCAGGTGCTCACGAAGTTCACTGAGACTAATCGGGCTATTCTTCCATACAACATAAGCGATGAGCCGCGTATCGCCGGCACGGACTTCTCGTACGCTTAAGGCGCAGTCGTCAATGGCGTCGTGTTGGCGCATAAGCGTCTCAATTT
>NZ_LWEY01001126.1:0-2115 GCF_001634935.1 Oleiphilus sp. HI0043
TTACCTGAACTGTCAACGAAACCACCCATCAAAGTGACCCGATTACGCTGAGCAAAAAACTAATTTTTAGAACACTGAACCTTGATGATAACCTGACTTTATAAGAAGGCCATCTTTGCACAAAACTAAGAAAACCGCGTACAAGTGTTTGGTACTTTTGCGCATATAACGCCGCAATTTGCGCGACGGAGTGGAATGGCGGCTTGTTTGCGTGTTTTTGCAAACAAGGTGACAGCCCACGAAGTTCCGCAAGATTACTTGGTTATATGCCTACTGCTTGTAGGGGCTGAATATGATTTTCTGGCCGTTTTGCTGATAAGTCATGAACTGACTGCAAATTAAGCCAAAACTCAGGTGACGTATTAAAAGACTCTGATAATAGCCATGCAGTTTCAGGGGTTACCCCACGCTTACCACGCACTATTTCATTTATGCGCTGTATAGGAACGCCTAGATGTAATGCCAATGCTTTTTGAGTTACCTCAAGAGGCTCTAGAAACTCTTTGAGAAGAATAACTCCTGGGTGTGTTGCTATGCGATTTGAAGGAATCATAATTTACCTCATATTTAGTGGTAATCCACTATTTGGACATCATGAGCAGCGTTAGAATCCCAGCGAAATACAATACGCCACTGAGAATTAATACGAATACTATGGAAACCGTCTAGGTCACCTTTAAGTAGCTCAAGCCTATTTCCGGGAGGCGACTTAAGGTCATCTAGGTTCTGAGCAGCATTAATAACATCAAGCTTATATAAAACTAACTCATGTATCTGATTGGGCAGCTTTCGTGCCCAACGACTAGAAACACCATTAAACAGATCTGATGTAGTTTTATTGCCAAAGGAAATAATCATTTAGGCATATTAACGAATACACGGTATTCATGCAACATATAGCGCCGCAATTTGCGCGACGGAGTTAGATGGCGGCTTGTTTGCGTGTTTTTGCAAACAGGGTGACAGCTCACGGAGTTCCGCAAGATTGCTTTGTTATATTTAATCACGCAGCCTCAAAAGAAACTGAGTGAACGTTACCTAAATTGATATTTTGTTTGGCCTGCCAAAGGTCATAGTTGTCTTGCATTGCCAGCCAGCTTTCAGGACTACGACCTACAGCTTTGGATAGCCTTAATGCCATTTCAGGTGTTACACCACTTTGCCCCTTTAAAATACGGTTAAGTGTCGATGATGCGACATCTAGCTGTTTGGCTAAAAAGCGGCAGCTATAACCGAACGGCTCAAGGTATGTTTCTTTAATGAACTCACCGGGATGAGGAGGGTTATACATGCTCATTAGTGATAGTCCTCGTAATTTAATATGAATGCATTGCCATCTTTGAATTCGAAAGTTACTCGCCAGTTACCATTAACCGAAATAGACCAAATACCTTCACGGTCACCTTTTAATGGGTGCAATTGATAACCTGGTAAATCAACATCCTCGATTACATGAGCAGTATCGATAGCCGCCAGTTGCATTTTCAATTTCCTTGCATGGCTATTCTGAATGCCCGCAGTACTCCCTGATTCAAAGTACTTTTTGAGACCTTTATGCTTAAACGATTTAATCATAAGCTGATGGTAGCATGATGCGCACTATGCATCAATAAATATAACGCCGCCATTTGCGGGATGAGTCTTATGGCGACGTTTATGCGTTTCTTTGCATAAACGGTGACAGAAAACGAAGATCCGAAAGATGGCCTGGTTATATGATTTTTGCTTTTAGTCTTTTGACCTTATGCTCTTAATTTATTGTTAAGAACTCAGAAACGACGCAATAAACCATACAATAATTTTTATTTTGTTTATCTGATTTTGACCACGATAAACCCTAAATTCTTACCTGAACTGTCAACGAAACCACCCATCAAAGTGACCCGATTACGCTGAGCAAAAAACTAATTTTTAGAACACTGAACCTTGATGATAACCTGACTTTATAAGAAGGCCATCTTTGCACAAAACTAAGAAAACCGCGTACAAGTGTTTGGTACTTTTGCGCATATAACGCCGCAATTTGCGCGNCGNAGTNGAATGGCGGCTTGTTTGCGTGTTTTTGCAAACAAGGTGACAGCCCACGAAGTTCCGCAAGATTACTTGGTTATATGC
>NZ_LWEY01001127.1:0-2748 GCF_001634935.1 Oleiphilus sp. HI0043
AAATGGCCAGACGCGCTACACCGCAGTAGACGGCACTCCAGAACTAAAAGGCGCGATCATCGATAAATTCAAGCGCGATAACAAGCTTGAGTATACGCCTAAGCAGATCCTCGTATCGTCTGGCGGAAAGCAAAGCTTTTTCAATCTCTCACTTGCCTTGCTAAACCCAGGCGACGAAGTCGTTATCCCTGCACCGTACTGGGTATCCTACCCCGACATGGTCAAGATAGCGGAAGGCAAACCAGTTATTGTTGAAACGAGCCTTGATAACCGTTTTAAAATGACTGCCGAGCAACTGTCAGCAGCAATTACCGATAAAACCAAAATCGTAGTTTTAAACTCTCCCTCGAACCCAACCGGGATTGCTTATACACGTGAAGAACTGGTTGCCATTGGCGAGGCACTAAAACAACACCCTGAGATTTTAGTCGTTACCGATGATATGTACGAACATATTCTATGGACAGAACAACCTTTCGTTAACATATTGAACGCCTGCCCAGAGCTATATGACCGCACCTTTGTTTTGAATGGTGTCTCTAAAGCATATTCCATGACAGGCTGGCGCATTGGCTACGCAGCAGGACCAGAAAAAGCAATCGCTGCGATGAAAAAGATTCAGTCGCAAAGCACATCGAACCCCTGCTCCATTTCTCAAGCCGCGGCGTTGGAAGCACTAAATGGCAGCCAGGAATGCATCACAACAATGGTTACCGAGTTTAAAAAGCGCCACGACTATCTTGTCGCAGCGCTTAATGAACTTCCCGGCGTGGAATGTATTTCTGGCGATGGAACATTTTATGTCTTTCCAAACTTCCAGGGTGCTATCGACAATCTAGCGAATATATCTAACGATGTTGAAATGGCCGAGATGCTGCTAAGTGAAGCAGGTGTGGCACTTGTACCTGGGTCTGCTTTTGGGTCTCCTGGATGCATGCGCCTAAGCTTTGCAACCAGCATGGAAATATTAGAGTCAGCAATTTCACGTCTCAAAAAAGTACTTTAAGGTCTTGACCTGGGCCGCTTTGCTCTTTAGTATACGCGGCCTTGATTAACGAAGTCTTCGTTAGTCTTCTGTTCCCCGATAACTCAGTTGGTAGAGTAGCGGACTGTTAATCCGTTTGTCGCTGGTTCGAGCCCAGCTCGGGGAGCCAACTTCTTATTCCCACTTTCCTAACTTTATCAAAGCTGCGCTTTGAATTAATTCTTTGTAGATCCACTCCAATCTATAGACCAGGCCTAAGACCTGCAGGATACAACCAGACCGTTTTTTTCACCCCCAAATAAGCCACATCGATTTGCCAACTATAAATATCGCAAACACAAACAAAAAAGCCCCTTACTTTCGTAAGAGGCCTGCCTTTAATCTCAACTATTAAAACTAGTTAAAGCTAATAGCTTTCTGGTAGAAACTTGCCGGGATACGTATATTTGTAGTAAATGATCTGAAGTCTGCATTCTCATCACCATCATCCAGAATAACCTCAATACTTCCACCTTCGCGCTCCAGGAAGCCCTTAACAGCATCCATACCAACACCACGCCCTGAAACGTCCGTAACCTCATCCGCAGTAGAGAAGCCCGAGGAGAAGATCAAATTAGCGATTTCACTCGCTGAAGGCTTCGGATCGGATTCTGCATAAATACCCTTCTCGATCGCCATTTTATAGATACGGCTAATTGCAATACCGCGCCCGTCATCGCGAACCGCAAGGTTTGCCAAATCGTCTATATAGCTAACGTCCAGACTAATAGTACCACTTTCAGATTTTCCTTTTTCAAGGCGCTCATCAATCCCCTCAATACCGTGATCCATAGCGTTTCTGAAAACATGCATGAATATGTTATTAAGCGTGCTATGCGCTTCGCTCTTAACAAAGATTCCTGCATTATCAATTTCGATATTTGGTTTACCCTTGCCAAGCTGCTCTGCGAGCGAGTTAGCTGATTCGATAACATCTGAAATCACACCATCTAAGGGCTTAGCTTCCATTGACATCAGCATGCTGTATGCCTCAGAAACAACACCTTTAACATTGTCATCAAGCGTTTGCTGGGTAAGTGACTTGATATTTTCCAACCAAGAGCTGACGCGTGCCGGGTCTAAGGAAATACCACTCTCAGCCTCTCCATCACGACCAAGTTTCTCACGGAACACATATGCATACTTCGCGATGATATCTTCCGCACCACTTAACTCTTCGAGCAATTGCTTCTGATCCCAAAGTACATCTTCATTCTTACGAAGATCGTCATAAGTACTTTCAACTTCATGAACAATGTCGGTAACCTGACTCAAACCATAGGTACGAGCATTCCCTTTCACTGTGTGCATTGAGCGGAACAGGTTAGCAATAATGTCCAGGTCTTTCTCATCATTTGCTTCGATAAGCTGTCGACATTCAGCCAAGAAGTCTTCAGAAGTACCAATAAAGTCGGCAAACTTACTTGCATCAACAGCAAGGATTTCACCAATAATTGCCAACTCACGCTTCTGCTCTTCAGCCTCTGCTTCTAGAGCTTTAAGCTCGGTAACATCTCTGACTGTCACCATTAACTTATCAACTTCACCTTCTTCACTGATAATTGGATCCCAATCCAGCTCAAGAATCTTTTCACGATCATCATCCATGCGGATGTTCATTTCAGTCATTAAGCAATGAGAGTTGAAGTCGTACATCATCTCGTCTTCACCGACAATAGCATCGACACCAGTAATATTCTGATCAACTGCATCAGAACCCGCCG
>NZ_LWEY01001128.1:0-777 GCF_001634935.1 Oleiphilus sp. HI0043
TTTAATGCGTAACTCTCCGATGGAAGCAGAGAGCGAGGCCCTGTTATTTGGTGGCGGACAAAGAATATCGCCACACCTGCCTTGGTATTGTGGCAAGGTCGAGGAGCAAATGGAGCTTGAGAACCAGAAGCTGGTAGAGGTGGTCGAGCGTTATTCTGATCAATCGCCCTTTACCTTAACGCTAGACTGTCATTCGGGCTTTGGCTTCCACGATTACTTGTGGTTTCCCTATGCTTATCGCAAACGGCCTATTGCGGTACTCGACAAGATTTATGCGCTGAAATTATTGCTAGATCGAACTTACTCTCACCATCATTATATCTTTGAGCCTCAGTCATTGAGTTATATCACGCATGGAGATCTGTGGGATTACATCTACAAGCGACATAAGAATTCACATGAGAGTATGATGATTCCTTTGACGCTTGAGATGGGCTCATGGAATTGGATTAAGAAGCGTCCGACTCAACTATTCTCTAGGTCTGGTTTATTCAACCCGATGGTGCCGCATCGCCTGCAACGCGTTTTACGGCGGCATATTATGCTATTCGATTTTCTTTGCTCGGCAGCCATTGGCTATAAGAGCTGGATGCCCAAGAAAAAGCAGCAGGTACAGACCTTTCAAGCAGCTAAGCAGTTTTGGTATCGCTAATGGAAAAGTGGATGCTAATAAGGGGTTTGTCTCGCCAGAAATTGCATTGGGGTGAGTTTCCTGAGCACTTAAAAACACTGTCAGGCGCAGAGGTATTGTTTGAGGACTTGCCAGGTTTTGGTGAG
>NZ_LWEY01001129.1:0-1612 GCF_001634935.1 Oleiphilus sp. HI0043
GATTAAATTAGCTATTACTTGCTATTGTTAAAGACGCAGAATTAAGTGTTGTTGATGAAGTATCAGCAACCGAAGTTTTGCCTGACGACCATAGAGCTTTGGAACCACCTGATCCCATCCCGAACTCAGAAGTGAAACGAAGCATCGCCGATGGTAGTGTGGGAGGTCCCATGTGAGAGTAGGTCATCGTCAGGCTTCTATTAGAAACCCCAGTAGGTCGTCCTACTGGGGTTTTTTATTGTCTGGTGAAAAGGCAAATTTAGAAAAAATATGAAAAAACCTTGGAGATATACGTCTTCAAGGGTTTTTTGTTAATAGTTATAGCTCTGAATTAAACTTGCTACTATCTGACCGTGTTAGTAAGTAAATCAGGTGCCGCTGCTTATTATGTAGGTGTTCACGCTGGCTGTTGTAAGCAACACGCGTAAAACAGAGTTTTTATACCGGCATGGTATTTAGCTTTGCCGGTATTTCTCGAACTCTACGTTGATCTGCTCTTCAGTCATATGTTCCGTATTACTGATCCACTTATCGTGAATCTCTTTCAGCCGCAGATCATGTTCTTTACGAAGCTCCCTTCTTACTTTTGCTGCAATATAGCGCTGTTTTTGCTTATCTGCTTTAAAGTCGAGTGGCGGAACTTCTGTGGGCTTTCCATCCTCACCCATTGCTACCATAGTAAAATAGCAGCTGTTGGTATGGCGCTTCTCGTGAGAGTGAATATCTTCAGCAACGACTTTGACGCCTACTTCCATTGACGTGCGTCCGACGTAGTTTACAGAAGATAAAAAGGTGACGAGTTCGCCAATTTTAATCGGTTGGCGAAAGTTAACTTGGTCTACAGAAAGGGTGACGGCGTAATGGCCGCTATAGCGTGATGCGCAGGTATAAGCGACCCGGTCTAGTAGCTTTAATAGTGCGCCGCCGTGTACGTTACCTGAAAAGTTAGCCATTTCAGGTGTCATTAGCATAGTGAATATTACTGGCTCATTAGTGCCATATTGAATGTCAGACATAAGTTTGCTCCTCTAATGGTGCTATTGTAGACCTAAAGAGAAGCACTGATAATAAAAAAGGCCCCTTAAAAGGAGCCTTTTTATAATCTGCTAAGCTATTAGCCTATTCAGGAGTTGCACACTCACTTGCAGATGGGTTTTCAGCACAACGGATTTTCCAAAGCAGCTTGAGCGCTTTAGGGTCCATTTTACCTTCAGCTTTAAGTGCTAGACGAATGTCACGGCTAAACTTAACTAGCTCTTTTTTAGTCTCTTCGTTAGTTTTGATCCAGTACTTAGCTGGTATTTCTTTTTCGGCATCAGCAACTAGTTTATTGATAGCTTTCAAGCGGCCAACAACGTATTTACGCATTTTGTTACCAAAGTCTGCTGGGAAGTTGTCTTTCTTGGTGATTGTTTGAAGCATGCCGTAATATAGACGGTAGTCAAGAATGCCACCTTTGTCGCCAAGGCCGTGGTATAGCTCAAAAGTGTTGTAAGCTAGTGCTGGCATGAAAAGGATATCAATGTTGCCGTTGTTGAACTGGCCAGAGAACGTTGCCAAAGAAGTGCCTACAGGTGATGCGCCGGCCATGTTAGCAAGCTTGTGAGTCTGT
>NZ_LWEY01001130.1:0-3527 GCF_001634935.1 Oleiphilus sp. HI0043
GTTCTACTTGGGTGTTCTAAAACATCTAACCAGTTCATCAAACATCACTCCGGCCACAAAGAAACGTGGCCTGCGTTGGACGCACGATAGAGCCGTGCGCCGTTTATAAAAGCGTTAAATGTTTTTTTGCCTTTAGGGTTAAGGCTCAATATTCGCCAGGGAATGCTCGTTTCTTATCATGTATTCCTCCGTTTAAAGTTTTAGGGTAGGTGGCACGTTTTCCCACTGTTCCGCTCTGCTGTTTAAGCTTCTCAGGCACATTTGAATTTGTAGAGGCTTCGTCGGTGGTGTGTTCCTAGGGAATCCGGTAAAGTTGCCATCTAAGGTGTTTTTGTCTCTGGGCAAGCACTTAGGTTTTAACGTGGTGTTTGGTGTAGTTGGTCGTTCTAAAACATCTAACCAGTTCATCAAACATCACTCCGGCCACAAAAACACGTGGCCTGCGTTGGACGCACGATAGAGCCGTGCGCCGTTTATAAAAGCGTTAAATGTTTTTTTGCCTTAAAGGTTAAGGCTCAATATTCGGCAAGGAATGCACGTTTCTAATCTGGCATCTTTCCGTTTAAATTTTTAGGGTAGGTGGTACGGTTTCCAACTGTTCCGCTCCGCTGTTTAAGCTTCTCAGGTACATTTTAATTTGTAGAGGTTTCGTTGGTGGTGTGTTCCTAGGGAATCCGGTAAAGTCATCAACTCATATATTTTAGTCGCAGGCAGGTACTCAAGTTTCGCCTTCGGCTACACAACGTGGCGTTTGGGTTGTTGGGTGTATCAAAACATCTAACCAGTACATCAAAGATCGCCCAAACAAGTTTGGGCTGGACCGTCGCGACGCGCCGGCCCTTTATGTAAGCGTTAGATTTTTATAGGAGATAATATGGAAATTACACTATTGGTTTTGGCGGTAGTTGTTTGTGTAGCCGCTTTTTATTTTGGTAAGAAAGCTACTTTCGAATTCAATGAGCGTTGTGAACAGCAGTTCAATTTTCGGCCAATCAACCTTAAAAATATAGCAGTTTCTGCTTCACCGCTCATTATTGTTTTGTTGGGAGTCGGCTTTGATAATGGCCGGGGCAGCATTAATACAATTGCTTCAATTTTAATATCTGTGGCAATAATCGGTATTCTTTATAGGTATATAAAAACAAAAACATCGGCTTACATTGCAAGGGTGTCTATAGCTGTATTATTACTTTACGGTCTTGGTTTTGTGGCAATATTATTGTTATTGTTTTCTCTTTATATCGCAGATAGAAATAACGATGGCCGCTCAATTAACGAGAAAATGGGGCTGTTTTAATCTAACAAGTGTAGCCTGTCTCGCCCCAGCAAAAAGACGCTATGGCTGGACTTCGCTTCGCTCGGCCGCAGCTACAGGCGTTAAATGTTTTTTTTGCCTTAAAGGTTAAGGCTCAATATTCGGCAAGGAATGCACGTTTCTAATCTGGCATCTTTCCGTTTAAATTTTTAGGGTAGGTGGTACGGTTTCCAACTGTTCCGCTCTGCTGTTCAAGCTTCTCAGGCACATTTTTATTTGTAGAGGCTTCGTCGGTGGTGTGTTCCTAGGAAGTCCGGTAAAGTCGCCATCTATGGTGTTTTTGTCTCAAGGCAAGCACTTAGGTTTTAACGTGGTGTTTGGTTTAGTTGGGTGTTCTAAAACATCTAACCAGTTCATCAAACATCACTCCGGCCACAAAGAGACGTGGCCTGCGTTGGACGCACGATAGAGCCGTGCGCCGTTTATAAAAGCGTTATGTTCTCTAGGTGGTCATGGAAAAGGTCGAAATAGAAAACTGGAGCTGGACATTACTCCGCCACAACGAAAACTTTATTTTGTCAGTAGTTTGTGGCTCTGTTGGTATTTATACGGTCGAAGTAGTACTTAGTAAAGCCGAAATAGACCACTATAAGGCCAAAGGTGTTGCATTCATAAAACAGCTTGCGAGTAACATACGTAGTAATCCAGAATCATCAAAAAGCAAAAGCCTTGGTGCTTCGCCCATTGCTAAAGAATTGGAAATCGCACTCAATGAATGGAAATCTAGAAATTAAAAACATAACCAGCAGCACCAACGGACTCCGCAAAAGTCGCATCTTTTTTGTTCCAAAAAAGCAGCCACTTTCGCTCCTCCGTTGTGCTGGGCGTTAGTTGTTTTAATCCCCGAAGATTGAAGGGCTGAATGTATTGTTCTTTTCGTCACATTATTCGGCATTGAATAGGGGCATAATACCCCGTTCTATTTATGGCCACTTCGTTAGCAGCATTGTATTAGGTATCATCAGTATCATTCTCATCCTGATCAAGCGAGAGTAGAAGGCCAAACAAAAGATCAGAATTTTAAAATCGTTGTGATCGGGGAATGGATCGTTCTAAATAACTATCTAGGCAACCGTACAACTAACAAGGCCAAGCAACATCAACCACTTCGTGGTTTGGACAGCCTTGCAGCCGCGCTTTTTGTGCATGGCTTCGCCATTATGGCACAAAAATCACAACTACAAGTCTGCCGTTGTTGGCAGCGTTAGGCTTATTCATTAACCAGAAACCGGATTAAGTATGAAGACGATAGGAATTTTAATAGCATTAATAGTTCTTTCTGGATGTACTTCGTTGAAGAAGAATGGTGGAGGAATAGAAGAAACACTAATTGATTACCCCGCAATTGGCACTGAAACAACTGCTTTCGTTGGCGAGGAAATGCTCGCAAAAGGCAGCAAGAAAACTGTCAATGCAATATCTCTGAAGTATACAACCTCAGTAGGTTTGCTCGGCTCTTACACTTTTTCTCCTGGTATATACACCCAAGTCGGATACAGCGGGAACAAAGTATTTTACGCTCCAACGAACTATGGAATGGTCCAAAAAAGTACCTTAGCTGATCCCTATGGCGGTATGTATATTGATCATAACGAAAAGGAAATCTGCGGTGTTTCTGCGTTTGGTGGTACAGTTTGCTCAGATGCTGACTATGACATCACCAAACACACAAACAATGACATGTTATCTTTTCAGCAAACACTACTTTACTCTGGAAAAATCGGAAATAAAGTCAATATTAGCTATCGAGAGTTTTCTAATAATAAGGCTAGACCAGCCTTCTCAAATGATGTTGAGTACGATTTAAACGAGTCTAATGTAATAGGTTACAAGGGGGCGTTACTAGAAATCATTAATGCCACCAACCAAAGTATTAAATACAAAGTTCTTAAAAATTTCAGGTAGCCTAACAAATTGCTCAAGCATCGTTCCGGCCAAAAGACGGCCTCCACTGGACTCGCTAGCGCTCTCCGCTTAGCAAGGCGTTAAGTGTTCAAGGAGGAAACATGGTCAAAGCTACTTGTCATTGCGGTAATATCGTTATAACAGCAGACATGCTACTAGAATCAATTACCAGTTGTAATTGTTCAATGTGTTACCGGCTAGGTGCTCTTTGGGCTTATTACACAGTCGATCAAGTTGATATTAAAGTAAAATCAGAGGCTACTGTTTATTTGTGGGGTAGCAAAGTTCGCTCATATCATTCTTGCAC
>NZ_LWEY01001131.1:0-1297 GCF_001634935.1 Oleiphilus sp. HI0043
GGTATGAATCGTGATGATGTCATTAACCACTTAGGTACGATTGCCAAGTCAGGCACTGCCGAGTTTATGTCTAAGCTAACAGGTGATAGCCAGCAAGATTCTCAGTTGATTGGTCAGTTCGGTGTTGGGTTCTATTCCGCATTTATTGTTGCCAAGAAAGTTGATGTATTCACGCGTAAAGCGGGTACAGATAAAGCGGAAGGTGTTCACTGGAGCTCCGAAGGTGAAGGTGAATTCACCATAGAGAATATCGAGCGTGCCGAGCGTGGTACTTCGATTGTGCTTCACCTGAAAGAGGAAGAGGCTGAGTTTGCTAACGGCTGGAAGCTACGTAGTCTGGTTAAGAAGTATTCTGACCATATCGCCTTCCCGGTTGTGATGAAGTCTGAGCCAATGCCTGCTGAAGAAGGTAAAGAGCCAGAAGAGCCAAAAGACGAGACAGTCAACGAAGCCACAGCGCTTTGGTCTTTGTCTAAGTCTGAAATCAAAGAAGAAGAGTATCAATCTTTCTATAAGCATATTTCTCATGACTTCCAAGAGCCACTAACTTGGTCTCATAACCGTGTTGAAGGTAAATTGGACTACACAAGCTTATTGTATATTCCTTCAAAAGCGCCTTTTGATATGTACAACCGCGATGTACCGAAAGGGCTCAAGTTGTACGTTCAGCGTGTTTTCATCATGGATGAAGCTGAGCAGTTCCTGCCTCTGTACCTACGGTTTGTTAAAGGTATTGTTGATACTCGCGATCTTTCGCTGAACGTCTCTCGTGAAATCTTGCAGAGTGACAAGACCGTTGAAAGTATGAAGACTGCTTTGACCAAGCGTGTTCTTGATATGTTGACCAAGATGGCGAAGAACGATGCTGAAAAGTATCAGTCTTTCTGGGATGAGTTTGGCCAGGTAATCAAGGAAGGCTTGGCTGAAGACTTTGGAAATAAAGAGAAAGTTGCCGGTTTATTACGTTTTGCGTCCACTGAAGGGGATAGCAAGCAGACAGTTTCTCTAGCGCAGTACATTGAACGTATGCAAGAGAGCCAAGACAAGATCTACTATGTTAGCGCTGAGAGCTATGCAGCCGGTATCAGTAGCCCTCACATGGAAATCTTCCGTAAAAAGGGTATTGAAGTGCTTGTGCTGAGTGATCGTGTTGATGGCTGGATGATTTCTTACTTGAGTGACTTTGACGGTAAGCACTTGCAAGACATCACCAAAGGCGAGCTAGATCTAGGTGATATCGAAGACGAAGAAGACAAAAAACAGATCGAAGAAGCGAGCAAAACTTATGAAAGCTTGA
>NZ_LWEY01001132.1:0-908 GCF_001634935.1 Oleiphilus sp. HI0043
CGAAAGCTGTGGGGTGTGTCTTATGATAGGAATCGTAAAACTATTCAAGGTCATGAAAAGAAAATAGAAGCGCTAACGAAAAAGCTTGCCGAGAGTCAAAAATCTTTAGCTACTCATGAGGTTTCATTATCAGCATTGAAAGCGGACTCTGATAAAGGGATGTCAGTATTAGATGGTCGTATAGCTTCGTTGTCAGGGGAGTTGTCAATTACTCGAGCTGAACGAGAAGAGTTTTTGACGCAGTTTAATGAAAAATTGAGCACTTTCGATTCGAGTACTCAAGAGTTTGAAAAACGTATTGCTGCGCTACAGGCTCGTATGAGTGATAGCGCCAAAGTTCAATTAGAAAACCAGGAAAGCTTGCTGTCGATAGATGAAAGTCGCCGCCAGCTTATAAAAAGAGTCATTGATTTGGAGGCGAGCTTGGGTAAATTGTCTTCTTCTAGTGCAAATCCCGGGGTGAGATAGTCTTTACAGGTATTCGGATTCTCGATGACATGCGGTAGATCGCAAAAATTAGATTAACTAGCTGTTAAACTGTCCGCCTGATTGTGATGGGTAGCTAGTCTTGCTGCTCGAATAAATATAAAGCTGTACATCTATAGGAAACGATACATTGGACGGTATTGTGAGTTTCAAAACTTGCCAACGAAGCGCTTACTCTGTGAGCTTGGGTCGCGTTGCTGAGGTTAAGCAATCATTAAAGAGCGTTGTGGGCAAACCATCCCGCTCCTTTCTTTATTATGCGCTTTCTATTGTGCTTGCCTGCGCGATTTTTCCGCTGGCTTTGAGTTCTGGTCAGGTGAAGGCGGATACTACTGCGCCCTATTCGAAGCCTTTCCATAAGCAGGGTAGAGGTTGGTATCCATCTATTTATTGGTCGACAGGTCGAAACCTGGGTTCTTACT
>NZ_LWEY01001133.1:0-2358 GCF_001634935.1 Oleiphilus sp. HI0043
TCTTCGCAAGGCTATACAGCCGAGCCATTCAGATCTGTTGGACTCTCTATTAACTCCAATAAGCGCTGGAAGCAGAACAACTACCCTATTGGCATCATATAAAAACATTGATCAATCGATGCGACCAAAGGACATTAAGCAAAGTGTCAAAGACATGGTCGTATTCAACGAGATGTTCGACCAACTTACAGATGTTTATGATGTGATAGATTTAAAAGATAAGGCTACAAGGTATTATGCAGAATGGGTGCGCAAAACCGATATCCAACAACTGACCCAGCTCACAGACCAGGAGAACATTTATCTTCATCTGCTAGGGTTTGTTAAGCACAACTATTTCTCTAGACAAGATAGTCTTGTTGATGCATTGATGAAATCGGTCACATCAACACTGCATAAGGCTACTAGTAAGCAAGCAGAACATGAGCGATTAGTTAAGGAGGAGCGTGATAAGGCAGTTCAGGAACTAAGTAAGTCTCATAAATCTATTTCAAAGCTCGCCAAAGATATTATCTCAATCGTTGAAAGCCGATTATCTACGCCAAACGAGAAATACTACAAAATAGAAGAGCTTGTTTTTGATTATCAGAAAAAGGACGAAATTGACTACAGCCTGTTAGAAGAACTAGATAATCAACTTAGAAAAGAAAGCAAAAACCAAACTTACTACCAGTTGCTCGAATCGCTTTCTTTAAGGCTACAACTCAAGGCCACTCCGATAGTAAGAGCTCTCTCCTTTGATGGCGCATCAAAGGCAAAGGATTTATTAGCTGCGATAGCGCACTTCCAAGAATCGGATGGAAATGTGGGAAAGTCCCCTCCTATTAGTTTTTTGACAAAGCAAGATCGTGCAGCAGTAGAGCGCAATGATTTTTCAACTTCATTGTACAAGTGCCTCCTATACATCTACATATCCAAAGGGATTAAGTCGGGAGACTTAAATATCAACTGCTCGTATCGTTTTCGCAGTATTCAAGACTACATGATTGATAAAGAATACTGGGAGGCACATAAATACCAGATCTTGCGTGAGTGTAATTTACTTGAGTACATAGACGGCGAAGCGTATTTAGCTGGTTTGAAGTTGGGGCTTCACGAGAAATACAAGGTCGTCAATGAGCATTTAGTAAAAGGGATAAATACAGCGCTCACTTTTAAGAATGGTCGAGTATCTAGAGTAAAAACATCGAAAACCGATTTTGAAGAGAAGTCATTTATTTCGGATGCGCTGTCCCAGGATGGATATATTCCAATTCTTCAACTACTCAAGGAAGTTAACCAAGTATGTCAGTTTACTCAAGACTTTCAGCATCTCAGCCCCAAGAACGTTAAAATGAAGCCAAAGGAAGAAACACTAATGGCCGGAGTTTTAGCAAAGGGCTGTAATATCGGTCTGGGCAAACTTGCTAGCATCTCAGCTGGCATTGAGGAGCATACGCTCCACAACACGGTTAACTGGTTTTTCAGTCTAGACAATATTCGAAAAGCTAATAACCGGATCGTTGATGCGATTCATAATTTGAAATTGTCGAGTGCTTATCTCAAAGACCCAGAAATTCTCCACTCATCGAGTGACGGAAGAAAGGTCAATGTTGATGTAGATTGCCTGCACGCAAACCACTCCTACAAGTATTTTGGAAAAGACAAAGGCGTGACGATCTACACATTTATAGATGAAAAGCAGTCGTTATTCCACAATTCAGTATTCAGCGCTTCAGATCGAGAAGCTCCATACGTTATTGATGGCTTGCTTCAAAATGAAGTGACTGACCTTAAACAAGTTCATTCAACTGATACACATGGCTATACAGAGCAAATCTTTGCAGTTTCCCATTTCTTGGGAATAGCGTTTGCTCCAAGACTTGCCAACATCGGAAACCAACAAATATATAGCTTTTCTGCACGGAAAACGTTTTACGACAAAGGCTACCGCCTACTTCCAAGTCGGCCTATCAGTAAAAACCTAGTGCTTGAACATTGGGATGACATTTTAAGATTTGTCGCGACGATTAAGATGAAGCACGCGACTGCTTCACAACTGTTCAAAAGATTGAGTTCCTATTCAAAAGAGCACCCTTTATATAGAGCTCTTAAAGAATTTGGAAGGATCATCAAATCACAGTTCATCCTGACCTATTTTGATGATGAGGATCTGAGGCAACAAATACAAAAGCAGCTAAACAGAGTCGAACTTTCAAATAGATTCTCTCGTGCGGTATTTTTTGACAACGACCAAGCTTTTCAAGAAGGCGTCCTCGCAGACCAGGAAGTTGCGACTGCCTGCAAGCTACTTCTTCAAAATTCAATCATACTCTGGAACTACTTATACTTATCCGACCTTGTTGCTAACACTTCTGA
>NZ_LWEY01001134.1:0-16294 GCF_001634935.1 Oleiphilus sp. HI0043
ACACTAAGTTTGAAGCTGAAGTATATATCTTGGGTAAAGATGAAGGTGGTCGTCATACGCCATTCTTCCAAGGTTACCGTCCACAGTTCTACTTCCGTACGACTGATGTGACAGGTGCTTGTGAGTTGCCTGAAGGTGTTGAAATGGTAATGCCTGGTGATAACGTACAGTTAACAGCTACTTTGATCGCGCCAATCGCGATGGAAGAAGGTCTACGCTTCGCGATTCGTGAAGGTGGTCGTACTGTAGGTGCGGGTGTTGTAGCTAAGATTGTTGAATAATCTTAGTCTATGTTTGGAAGGCAGCTTGATGCTGCCTTCTTTTGTATAGGCCAGTAGCTCAATTGGCAGAGCAGCGGTCTCCAAAACCGCAGGTTGGGGGTTCGATTCCCTCCTGGCCTGCCATTTATTCTAGTAATAAATGGTAGTGGAACAGAATACTTATTAGTGCGTCGATTATGAATGCAAAGGTAGAGAAAGAAGGTAGTGCGCTAGATACGCTGAAGTGGTTGTTGGTGCTTTGTTTGGTGTCAGCGGGCGTGGTGGGTAACTACTATTTTGAAGCAGAATCTCTGTTGTACAGAGTGCTTGCGCTACTTGTTTTGGCATTTGTTGCTGGATGGGTTGCCGTTCAAACGACAAAAGGGCAGGCCTTTGCGAAGTTGGTCTCTGAAGCTCGTTTAGAGATTCGTAAGGTTGTATGGCCTACTAAGCAAGAGTTGACCCAGACGACAATGATAGTTGTTGTTTTTGTGTTAGTGGTTGCGCTTATTTTATGGGGTGTCGACTCCCTGATCGGCTGGATTGTTTCCAGTATTATAGGGTAGTAGGAGAATCACGATGTCCAAAGCTTGGTATGTAGTTCATGCCTATTCAGGTTACGAAAAGCAGGTAATGCGCTCGTTGCAAGAGCAGGTTGCTTTGAAAGGCTTGGAAGCAAAATTTGGTGAAATACTGGTTCCTACAGAGGAAGTGGTAGAAATGCGCGAAGGTAAAAAGCGCAAGAGTGAGCGTAAGTTTTATCCAGGCTACGTTCTTGTGCAAATGGAAATGGACGACGATGCTTGGCATTTGGTTAAGTCCACTCCAAGAGTGTTAGGCTTTATTGGTGGTACTGCTGAAAGACCTGTGCCAATTACTGATCGTGAAGCTGATACGATTCTTCAGAAGATAGAGACGGGTGCAGAGAAACCTCGTCCTAAGACCTTGTTTGAAGCTGGTGAAGTGGTTCGGGTTATCGATGGGCCGTTTGCAGACTTTAATGGTGTTGTTGAGGAAGTAGATTACGAGAAGAGCCGCGTTAAAGTAGCGGTTCTGATTTTTGGTCGCTCTACCCCTGTCGAACTAGAGTTTGGGCAAGTAGAAAAAGACTAAGCAAGTAAGATTTTATCTGCTCACTTTGCGAACTGCAAAGTGGGCTTTTTCTGTCTATACGGGGAGCTATTGAAGCGTTTGAACCCGAAGGAGTAAAAAATGGCAAAGAAAGTTGATGCTTATATCAAGCTTCAGGTAGCCGCTGGTAAAGCGAATCCAAGTCCGCCGGTTGGTCCTGCACTAGGTCAGCACGGTGTTAACATCATGGAATTCTGTAAAGCGTTTAACGCTCAGACTCAAGGTGTTGAACCAGGTCTGCCAGTTCCTGTTGTAATTTCTGTATATAGTGACAAGAGTTTTACTTTTGTCATGAAGACCCCACCTGCATCTATTCTGTTGAAGAAAGCTGCTGGTATCACTAGTGGTAGCGGTCGTCCTAATACTGAGAAGGTTGGAACTGTTACTCGCGCTCAGTTAGAAGAAATTGCTAAAACTAAAGACCCTGACTTAAATGCAGGTGATATGGATGCTGCAGTAAGAATTATTGCTGGTACAGCGCGTAGCATGGGACTTAATACTGAGGGTGTTAACTAATGGCAAAATTAACAAAGCGCCAAAAGTTGGTGCAGGAAAAAGTTCAAGCAGAAAAAGCGTACACGGTAGAAGAAGCGGTAGCTTTGCTTGCTGAGCTTTCAAACGGTGTTAAGTTTACTGAGTCGGTAGATGTTGCTATCAACCTAGGTGTTGATGCGCGTAAATCTGACCAGGCTGTTCGAGGTTCTACAGTACTACCAAATGGAACTGGCAAAACAGTTCGTGTTGCTGTGTTTACTCAAGGTGAAAATGCAGAGAAAGCTAAAGAAGCTGGTGCTGATATCGTTGGTATGGACGAGTTGGCTGCTGAAGTTAAAGCTGGAAACATGGATTTTGACGTAGTTGTTGCATCTCCGGACGCAATGCGTGTAGTTGGTCAGTTAGGTCAAATTCTTGGTCCACGCGGTCTAATGCCAAACCCGAAAGTTGGTACAGTGACGCCAGACGTAGCGACTGCCGTTAAAAATGCAAAAGCTGGTCAGGTTCGTTATAGAACTGACAAGAACGGTATTGTTCATACTATCGTTGGTAATGTTGAGTTCTCAGCTGATTCGATTAAACAGAATATCGAAGCATTGTTGGCTGACTTGAAGAAGGCTAAGCCTGCTTCTGCAAAAGGTGTTTATTTGAAGAAAGTTACACTTTCTTCAACAATGGGTCCTGGTCTACTTATTGATCAGAGCTCAGTGTCTTCATAAGAAGATATGTTAAAGAATACTTTGGAGTCTGAGCCTAGCTCGGGCTGTCAAAGACCGCAGGTGTTGGCTATTTATTAATTTAGAGTGCTAACTTAATCTCCTGCGCAGACGGTGTGTGGACTCTCTTAAATGAGTTGTATCTCCGCCGTAGGTCGCTCCCTGTTTATGCTAACAGGGGGTGGAACTAAGTGGTCAGCTTCGGCTGACTCTCTTGAGGAGAAAACCAATGGCAATTGGAATCGAAGACAAAAAGGCGATTGTCGCCGAAGTCAACGAAGTTGCTGGCGGTGCTTTATCTCTTGTGATGGCTGATTATCATGGCGTTGACGCTAATGATATGACAGGCCTTCGTAAAGAAGCTCGTGAAGGCGGAGTTTATCTTCGTGTCGTTCGAAACACCTTAGCAAAGCGTGCGGTAGAAGGAACAGAGTTTGAATGTGCAGCTGAAGCGTTGGTTGGTCCAACAATTCTTGCATTTTCTTTGGAAGATCCAGGTGCGGCAGCGCGCTTGTTGAAAGATTTTGCTAAAGAAAAAGAAGCATTCGAGATAAAAGCATTAGCGGTTGGTGGTGAACTACTGGGTGCAGATCAGATCGATCGTTTGGCTAAGTTGCCAACGCGCGATCAGGCGTTGGGCATGTTGGCCAGCGTTATTCAAGCACCTATTACCAAGCTTGCACGTACATTCAACGAAGTTCCTTCGAAGGTTACTCGTGCAGTGGCAGCAGTTCGCGATCAGAAGAAAGACGCAGCTTAATTATTTTTTATATAACTTACATTTAGGAGAATGGGACCATGTCTCTATCTAAAGACGATATTTTAAATGCAATCGCTGAAATGAGCGTAATGGACGTTGTTGAACTAGTTGAAGCAATGGAAGAGAAATTCGGCGTATCTGCAGCTGCTGCTGTAGCTGCTGCTCCTGCTGCTGGCGGTGACGCTGGTGGTGCTGCTGCCGCTGAACAGACTGAGTTTGACGTTGTTCTTGCAGGCGCTGGCGACAAGAAAGTTAACGTAATCAAAGCAGTTCGTGCTCTTACAGGTCTTGGCCTTAAAGAAGCGAAAGCAATGGTTGATGGTGCTCCATCTACTGTTAAAGAAGGCGTTAGCAAAGACGACGCTGAAGCTGCTAAGAAAGAGCTTGAGGAAGCTGGCGCATCTGTTGAAGTTAAGTAACTATAATTATAGTTATTTGATGCATGCAGAAGCACACGCATCCTAACGAAATTGGCTGGTAGCATTTGCTGCCGGCCTTTTTCTGTTGTTAGTTAGTAGATAGCTTTCATTATATTGATGCTAACAAGCATCATAGAACAAACTATAAGAAGGTTTGTTAGAAAGGAATATTTGGCAAAGCCTTGAGCATGCAATAAGTATCTCTTTCTAAACATAGCCTGTTATTAAACGGTGTCAACCGTTCAACAATTCAGACCGTTAAGTCACAAAACTGGGGAATATAAATGGCCTACTCGTATACAGAGAAAAAGCGTATTCGTAAAGAATTTGGCGTGTTACCAACCGTCATGGATGTGCCGTATCTTTTGTCTATTCAAATAGACTCGTACTTAAGCTTCTTGCAGAGTGACAATGACCCAGAGTCTCGTGACGATGTTGGTCTTCACGCTGCATTCAAGTCAGTTTTTCCAATTTTGAGCTTCTCAGGTAATGCTGCATTAGAATATGTGAGCTACCGTTTGGGTGAACCCGCATTTGACGTAAAAGAGTGTATTCAGCGTGGTGTAACATACGCAGCTCCATTGCGTGTTAAGGTTCGATTGATTATTTATGATAAAGAATCATCAAATAAAGCAATCAAAGACATCAAAGAGCAAGAAGTATACATGGGCGAAATGCCGCTCATGACCGAAAATGGTACATTTGTTGTTAACGGTACTGAGCGTGTAATCGTCTCTCAGTTGCATCGTTCTCCAGGCGTATTTTTTGATCACGATAAGGGTAAAACACACTCTTCTGGTAAGTTGTTACACTCTGCTCGTGTTATTCCTTACCGTGGTTCATGGTTGGACTTTGAGTTTGACCCGAAAGACAACGTTTTTGTTCGTATTGACCGACGTCGTAAACTACCTGCATCGATCTTGCTACGTGCGCTTGAATACAGCACACAAGAAATTCTTGAAATGTTCTTCGATACCAGTGCATTCGTTATTTCCGGCGAGAGCTGTAAGCTAGAGTTGGTGCCTGCTCGCCTACGTGGTGAGCTTGCAAGTTTCGAAATTAAAGATGCTGACGGTAAGGTTATCGTTGAAGAAGGTCGTCGTATTACTGCGCGTCATATCAGACAGCTTGAGAAGCTTGGTAATCACCTTGAAGTTCCACGTGAGTACCTACACGGCAAGGTGACAGCGAAAGACTTGATCAATGAAGAAACTGGCGAATTGGTTGTTGAGTGTAATACCGAAATCACTGATGAAGTGATCGATACAATTATTGAAGCGGGTATCGAATCGTTCGAGACGATTTATACGAACGAACTAGATTGCGGCCCGTTCATGTCTGATACGCTAAGAATCGATCCGACAAGTAATCAGCTTGAAGCTCTGGTAGAGATTTATCGTATGATGCGTCCTGGTGAGCCGCCAACTAAGGATTCAGCAGAGAACCTGTTCAAGAACTTGTTCTTTACTTCTGAGCGCTACGATCTTTCTGCAGTAGGCCGCATGAAGTTTAATCGCCGTATCGGACGTAGCGATGAGACGGGCGAAGGCGTACTGTCAAATGAAGATATTATCGATGTCTTGAAAACATTGATCGATATTCGAAATGGTAAGGGTGAAGTTGATGATATCGATCACTTGGGTAACCGTCGTATTCGATCTGTAGGTGAAATGGCAGAGAACCAATTCCGTGTTGGTTTGGTTCGTGTTGAAAGAGCTGTACGTGAGCGTTTGAGCATGGCTGAGTCTGATGGTCTAATGCCACAAGACTTGATCAATGCTAAGCCTGTCGCTGCAGCCGTTAAAGAATTCTTTGGTTCTAGCCAGTTATCTCAGTTTATGGATCAGAACAACCCGCTTTCTGAGGTGACTCATAAGCGTCGTGTATCAGCATTAGGCCCAGGTGGTTTGACTCGTGAGCGTGCTGGTTTTGAGGTTCGAGATGTACACCCGACTCACTACGGTCGCGTTTGTCCTATCGAAACGCCTGAAGGTCCAAACATCGGTTTGATTAACTCTTTGGCAACCTACGCACGAACTAACTCTTTTGGCTTCTTAGAGAGTCCGTATAGAAAAGTTGTTGACAGTGTTGTAACAGACGAGATCGAGTATCTGTCAGCAATTGAAGAAAGTGGCTTCATTATCGCACAGGCTAGTGCTGTTGTTAGTGAAGACGGTAAGCTAACTGAAGAGCTTGTTAACGTTCGATATAAAAACGAATTTACAGTAACGCCACCTGAGAAGGTTAACTATATGGACGTGTCACCACGTCAGGTAGTATCGGTAGCAGCTTCTTTGATTCCTTTCTTGGAACACGATGATGCGAACCGTGCTTTGATGGGGTCAAACATGCAGCGTCAGGCTGTTCCAACCCTACGTGCTGAAAAGCCATTGGTTGGTACGGGTATTGAGCGAATTGTTGCTCAGGACTCCGGTGTATGTGTGGTTGCAGATCGAGGTGGTGTAATCGAACGTGTCGATGCAGGCCGAATTGTTGTTCGTGTTAACGATGATGAGACTGCACAAGGCGACGCAGGTGTAGATATCTACAACCTAACGAAATATGTTCGTTCAAACCAAAATACTTGTATAAATCAACAGCCTTTGGTTAAGCAGGGTGAGCAAATTTCTCGTGGTGACGTACTTGCTGATGGTCCTTCGGTTGATATGGGTGAGCTGGCTTTGGGTCAGAACATGCGTATCGCCTTTATGCCTTGGAACGGTTACAACTTTGAGGATTCGATCCTTGTATCTGAGCGTGTAGTTCAAGAAGACCGTTTCACAACTATCCATATTCAGGAATTGACTTGTGTTGCGCGTGATACCAAGTTAGGTAGCGAAGATATTACTGCCGATATTCCGAATGTTGGTGAGAACGCACTTTCCAAGCTGGATGAGTCGGGTATCGTTTATATCGGTGCTGAGGTGGGTGCTGGTGATATTCTTGTTGGTAAGGTAACACCTAAGGGCGAAACCCAGTTAACGCCTGAAGAAAAGCTACTTAGAGCAATCTTCGGTGAAAAAGCATCTGATGTTAAGGATACTTCACTGCGAGTTTCTACAGGAACGCGTGGTACGGTAATCGACGTTCAGGTCTTTACTCGTGACGGTGTTGAGAAAGATCAGCGTTCGAAAGATATTGAAAACGATCAGCTTGATAAGTTCCGTAAAGATTTGAAAGATGAGTATCGCATTGTTCAGGGCGCAACTTATGAGCGTCTTACAAAAGCTTTGCTTGGTCAGTCTGTAATTTCTGCGCCAGGTTTGAAGAAGGGCGATACCCTTAGTGAAGATTACCTTAAAGGCTTAGAGCCTAGCGATTGGTTCACAATTCGTATGTCTGAAGACTCTCTAAATGAGATGTTGGAGAAGGCAGAGGCGCAATTGGAAGATCGTCGTAAAGATCAGGAAGAGCGCTTCGAAGTTAAGAAGGGTAAGCTTCAGACTGGTGATGATCTCGCACCGGGTGTACTGAAAATAGTTAAGGTTTACGTTGCGATCAAACGTCGTATTCAGCCTGGTGATAAGATGGCTGGACGACACGGGAACAAGGGTGTTATCTCGGTTATTATGCCAGTTGAAGATATGCCATATGATGAGCATGGTAACCCAGTAGATATTGTACTTAACCCGCTAGGTGTTCCGTCTCGAATGAACGTCGGTCAGGTACTGGAAACACACTTGGGTTGTGCTGCAAAAGGTCTTGGTAAGAAAATTGACCTTATGATTAAACAGCAGAAAGAAGTGCAAGAACTACGTGGCCTACTGGATCAAATCTATAACGGTGTTGCTGATAAGAAAGAAGCGTTGGATACCTTTAGTGATGAAGAGATTCTAGAGCTGGCACATAACCTTCGCGGTGGTGTTCCAATGGCGACTCCTGCTTTTGATGGTGCGAAAGAGTCTCAGATTAAAGAGCTTCTTCGTCTAGCCGGTCTTGATGATAGTGGTCAGGTTCAATTATATGATGGTCGTACTGGGGACTCTTTTGATCGTCCAGTTACCGTTGGCTATATGTATATCCTTAAGTTGAACCACTTGATTGATGACAAGATGCACGCTCGTTCTACGGGTTCATACAGCCTTGTTACTCAGCAGCCATTGGGCGGTAAAGCTCAGTTTGGTGGTCAGCGCTTCGGTGAGATGGAAGTATGGGCGCTAGAAGCTTACGGTGCTGCTTATACGCTACAGGAAATGCTTACGGTTAAATCTGATGATGTTAACGGCCGTACCAAGATGTATAAGAACATCGTTGATGGTGATCACCGTATGGAGCCTGGCATGCCAGAATCATTCAACGTACTTGTTAAAGAAATTCGCTCGCTTGGTATTGATATCGAGCTGGAATCAGAGTAGTTCGCAAGTCAATACAAACAATTACGCGGAGGCGAGCGCTTCTAGATGAAGCGTTCGCGGATAGATAACTCCAATTGGAGCAAAACCGATGAAAGATTTATTAAACCTATTAAAAAACCAAAATCAAACTCAGGAATTCGACTCAATTCGTATTGGCTTGTCGTCTCCAGAAATGATCCGATCTTGGTCATACGGTGAAGTTAAGAAGCCAGAAACGATTAACTATCGTACATTCAAGCCAGAGCGTGATGGCTTATTTTGTGCCAAAATTTTCGGTCCTATCAAGGACTATGAGTGCTTGTGTGGTAAGTACAAGCGCCTTAAGCATCGTGGTGTAATTTGTGAGAAGTGTGGTGTAGAAGTTGCGCTTGCTAACGTAAGACGTGACCGTATGGCTCATATCGAACTAGCTAGCCCAGTTGCTCACATCTGGTTTTTGAAGTCTTTGCCGTCACGTATTGGTATGCTTTTAGATATGACTTTGCGTGATATCGAGCGAGTATTGTATTTCGAATCATACATGGTTATTGATCCGGGTATGAGTACGCTTGAGCACGGTCAGCTACTTAGTGACGAACAATATTACGAGGCACTTGAAGAGTTCGGTGATGAGTTCGACGCTAAGATGGGTGCAGAAGCGATTCAAAGCTTACTGCAGAACATCAATCTAGAAGAAGAGATTGAGCGTTTAAGAGAAGAGATTCCAGCGACTAACTCAGAAACAAAAATTAAGAAGCTATCTAAGCGTCTTAAATTATTAGAGTCTTTCCACAGCTCAGGCAATAACCCTGAGTGGATGGTCTTGAAGGTGTTGCCTGTACTTCCACCAGATCTTCGTCCTTTGGTTCCCCTGGATGGCGGTCGTTTTGCGACGTCTGATCTGAACGACCTTTATCGTCGAGTGATCAATCGTAACAATCGTTTGAAGCGACTACTAGAGCTGAGCGCACCAGATATCATTGTTCGTAACGAAAAACGTATGTTGCAAGAATCTGTGGACGCATTGCTAGATAACGGCCGTCGTGGTCGTGCTATCACTGGTTCAAACAAGCGTCCTCTTAAGTCTTTGGCTGACATGATCAAAGGTAAGCAGGGTCGTTTCCGCCAGAACCTTCTTGGTAAGCGTGTTGATTACTCTGGTCGTTCGGTGATCGTTGTTGGTCCTAGCCTTCGTTTGCATCAGTGTGGTTTGCCTAAGAAAATGGCACTTGAGCTATTTAAACCATTTATCTTCTCTAAGCTTGAGCATCGTGGTTTAGCTACGACCATCAAAGCGGCGAAGAAGATGGTTGAGCGTGAAACACCTGAAGTATGGGACATTCTTGCTGAAGTAATTCGTGAGCACCCGGTAATGTTGAACCGTGCACCGACACTTCACCGTTTGGGTATTCAGGCATTTGAGCCGGTATTGATCGAAGGTAAAGCGATCCAGTTACACCCACTAGTTTGTGCGGCATATAACGCTGACTTTGATGGTGACCAAATGGCGGTACACGTTCCTCTGACGCTAGAAGCTCAGTTGGAAGCGCGTGCCTTAATGATGTCTACTAACAATATTCTTGCGCCTGCGAATGGTGAGCCAATTATAGTTCCTTCCCAAGATGTTGTACTAGGTTTGTACTATATGACACGTGAGCGTATAAACGCTCAAGGTGAAGGTATGGTTTTCTCTGATATTAAAGAGGTTCAGAGAGCATACGGTGCGAAAAAAGTTCACTTGCAGGCGAAAGTAAAAGTTCGTCTTACAGAGGTTACCAAAGATGAAGACGGTAACAATGTAAGCAAGTCGTTGATTGCAGATACGACAGTTGGTCGAGCAATGTTGTTCGATATTCTTCCTGATGGCTTACCATTTGATTTAGTTAACCGCCCGATGGTTAAAAAGGCGATCTCTAAGTTGATCAATACTGCATATCGCGTATGTGGTTTGAAAGATACGGTAATCTTCGCAGACCAGCTTATGTATTTAGGCTTTTCTCAAGCGACGTTTTCTGGCTCATCTATCGGTGTTAACGACTTCGTTATACCTGATGAGAAATATACGATTATCGATGCGTCTTCTGCTGAAGTAAAAGAGATCGAGACTCAGTTTGCCTCAGGTCTTCTGACGCACGGTGAGAAATACAACAAGGTTATCGATATCTGGGCGAGAGCTAACGATAAAGTCGCTAAAGCGATGATGGATAATCTCGGTAAAGATACCGTCGTTGATCGTGAAGGTAAGACGGTTGAGCAAGACTCATTTAACTCAGTCTTTATGATGGCTGACTCAGGCGCAAGGGGCTCGGCTGCACAGATTCGTCAGCTAGCTGGTATGCGTGGTTTGATGGCTAAGCCGGATGGTTCGATCATCGAAACGCCAATCACAGCAAACTTCCGTGAAGGTTTGAACGTACTTCAGTACTTCATCTCTACTCACGGTGCTCGTAAAGGTTTGGCGGATACGGCATTGAAGACTGCAAACTCCGGTTACCTAACTCGTCGTTTGGTTGACGTTGCCCAGGATCTTGTTGTGACCAATGATGATTGTGGCACCAAAGAAGGTCTGTTAATGACGCCAATGATTGAAGGTGGTGATGTTGTTGTACCACTAGGTGATCGTGTATTGGGTCGTGTTGCAGCAAAAGATATCTTTGCACCGGGTGATTTAGAAAATGTTGTTCTGCCTGTTGGCACCTTCTTGGATGAAAAGAAGGTATCCGAACTAGAAAAGGCAGGTGTTGATGAAGTATGGGTTCGCTCAGCGATTACCTGTGATACTCGACACGGTGTTTGTGCCCAGTGCTACGGTCGTGACTTGGCTCGTGGTCATGTTGTTAATAAGGGTGAGGCTGTTGGTGTTATCGCTGCGCAGTCAATCGGTGAGCCGGGTACACAGTTAACGATGCGTACTTTCCACATCGGTGGTGCGGCGTCTAGATCATCTGCAGTAGATAATATTCAGGTTAAGCATGGTGGTAAGATCCGCCTGCATAATATGAAGTCGATTGAGCGTAAAGACGGCTGCCTAGTTGTAACCTCTCGCTCTTCTGCGCTAGCAGTAGCTGATGAGCATGGTCGCGAGCGTGAGTGGTATAAGCTTCCTTACGGTGCTGTGATCTCGGCTAAAGACGGTGACAAGATCGAAGCGGGTGGTGTGGTTGCTAAGTGGGATCCACATACGCACCCAATCATTACCGAAAATGGTGGTAAGGCTCAGTTCGTTGGAATGGAAGAGGGTATTACTGTAACGACTCAAACTGATGAGTTAACAGGTCTATCCAATATCCAGATTATCGATCCGAAAGATCGTCCATCTTCAGGTAAAGATATTCGTCCAATGGTTCAGCTTGTGGATGAAGATGGTAACCCTGTCTTGTTACCAGGTACAGATAATCCGATTCAGGTATTCTTGCCAGCTAACGCTTTGTTAAATATGCGTGATGGCGACATGGTTGAAGTAGGCGACGTCTTGGCTCGTATTCCTCAAGAGTCATCTAAGACTCGTGATATCACAGGTGGTCTACCGCGAGTAGCTGACTTGTTCGAGGCGCGTAAGCCTAAAGAGCCTTCTATCTTGGCTGAAATTTCTGGTGTTGTTAGTTTCGGTAAAGAGACTAAGGGCAAGAAGCGATTAGTGATTACGCCTAAAGATGGTGCTGAGCCGTATGAAGCATTGATTCACAAGTATCGCCAGTTGAACGTATTCGAAGGCGAAACAGTAGAAAAGGGTGAGGTTATCTCGGATGGACCTTCTAACCCGCACGATATTTTGCGCCTACTGGGTGTTGTGGAGCTATCTAAATACATCACTAACGAAGTGCAGGACGTTTACCGTTTGCAGGGTGTTGTAATTAACGATAAGCATATCGAAGTTATCGTGCGCCAGATGTTGCGTAAAGTTGAGATTACGCAGTCTGGTGATACTGACTTGATCAAGGGTGACCAGGTTGAGTATGTGAAGTTCTTGGAAGCTAATGAAGAGGCTGATTCGAACGACAAGATGCCTGCGCAGTGTGAGCGTCAGTTGTTGGGTATTACCAAAGCTTCGCTTGCAACTGAGTCGTTTATCTCTGCTGCATCGTTCCAGGAAACAACGCGCGTACTGACTGAAGGTGCGGTGACAGGTAAGCGTGACTACTTACGTGGCTTGAAAGAGAACGTGGTAGTGGGCCGTTTGATCCCGGCAGGTACAGGTTTGGCTTACCACTCAGAGCGTAAGCGTAAGAAAGATCAGAAGTTGGCACCTATCGCTGAAGAGGGCTTGGGTGTAAGTGCACAGGATGTTGTTGCAGCATTGAGTGCCGAGCTTAATAAGCAGTAATTGCTTGTTAAGTAAGTGGATGCAGGTGCGGTGAACAAAAAATCACCGCATTGCTTGACAGTTGAGGGGGGCGTCATTAGACTTGCGCCCCTCAACTTTATTGTGCCAGCAATTTCGGCATAGTAGTTTGACGTTTTGTAATGAAACGGTTTTTAAAAATATAGATATTGGAGTTTGCTTACATGGCAACGATTAATCAGTTGGTACGTAAGCCTCGTAAACGTGTAGTCGCGAAAAGTGACGTACCCGCGTTGCAGGCTTGTCCTCAACGTCGAGGCGTTTGTACTCGTGTATACACTACGACACCTAAGAAGCCAAACTCGGCTTTGCGTAAGGTTTGTCGTGTTCGTCTAACGAACGGTTACGAGGTTACATCGTATATCGGTGGTGAAGGCCATAACCTACAAGAGCACAGCGTTGTTCTTATTCGTGGTGGTCGTGTTAAAGATTTGCCTGGTGTTCGTTATCACACAGTTCGTGGTAGCTTGGATACTTCAGGTGTTGCAGATAGACGTCAGGGTCGTTCTAAATACGGTGCTAAGCGTCCTAAGGGATAGTCTTAGGTCTGTCTGAAAGCGTTAATTGTCATAAATATTTCAATTAACAATGAGATAATTGATTGAAGGATAAGAGTAAGGTCGGACTGGCGAAATATTTCGTTTTATGTCTGAGCGAACCTGAAGACCTTTGATGTTAAAAGAGGGCTTGTCATGCCAAGAAGAAGAGTCGTAGCAAAACGCGAGATACTTCCAGATCCTAAATTTGGAAATCAAACGCTTGCAAAGTTTATGAACCACGTAATGGTTCATGGTAAAAAATCCGTAGCAGAGAAAATTGTATACGGTGCATTAGATGCTGTTAAAGCAAAGGGTCATGAAGATCCTTTAGAGCTGTTTGATAAAGCGCTAGAGTCTATCCAGCCAATGGTAGAGGTTAAGTCTCGCCGTGTTGGTGGTGCTACTTATCAGGTTCCAGTTGAAGTTCGTCCGGCTCGTCAGGTAGCGCTAGCAATGCGTTGGTTGGTGGACTACTCTCGTAAGCGTGGCGAAAAGTCTATGGCTTTGCGTCTAGCGGGTGAGATTATCGATGCAGCCGAAGGTAAGGGTGCAGCGGTTAAGAAACGTGAAGATGTTCACAAGATGGCCGAAGCAAACAAGGCTTTCTCTCACTACCGTTTCTAAGGTATACGAGTGTTATATGGCCTGCATTTTATGCGGGCCTTTTTGGGTTTAAGAGGATAAAAAATTGGCACGTAAGACTCCAATTTCCAGGTATAGAAATATTGGTATTTGTGCGCACGTTGATGCTGGTAAAACAACGACAACGGAGCGAGTTCTTTTCTATACAGGCTTGTCGCATAAAATAGGTGAAGTGCACGATGGTGCGGCGACAATGGATTGGATGGAGCAGGAGCAAGAGCGAGGTATCACGATAACCTCTGCTGCGACCACGTGTTTCTGGTCGGGAATGCAGCAACAGTTTGATCAGCATCGCGTGAATATTATCGATACGCCTGGGCACGTTGACTTTACAATTGAAGTAGAGCGCTCGCTCCGCGTGCTTGATGGTGCGGTTGTGGTTTTGTGTGGTTCGTCAGGTGTGCAGCCGCAAACTGAAACGGTCTGGCGGCAGGCTAATAAATATGAAGTGCCGCGCATGGTCTTTGTTAATAAGATGGACCGAACAGGTGCTGACTTCCGAATGGTAGTCGAACAGTTAAAAGATCGTCTAGGTGCTACGCCAGTGCCTCTGCAAATGACAATTGGTGCAGAGGACGAGTTTAAAGGTGTGGTTGACCTGATTAAGATGAAAGCTATTTTATGGAACGAAGCTGATCAGGGTATGACCTTTGATTACGCAGAGATTCCTGAAGATCTGCTGGATGAGTGTGAGGAGATGAGAGAGTTTCTTGTTGAGTCCGCTGCAGAGGCGGATGATGACTTGATGGAGCTTTATTTAGAAGGTGAGCAGCTTTCTGAGCAGCAAATAAAGCAGGCGATTCGCAAGCGTACGTTGGCGAATGAGATTGTGCCGGTTATTGGCGGTTCTGCTTTTAAGAATAAAGGTGTTCAGGCGATGCTTGATGCTGTTGTTGAGTACCTGCCGTCTCCTGAAGAGGTTAAAGCGATCGAGGGTGTGCTTGATGATGACGAGACTGTTGAGTCTCGAGAGGCTGATGATTCTGCTCCATTTTCTGCTCTTGCGTTTAAGATTGCGACGGACCCCTTTGTTGGTACTCTGACTTTCTTTAGGGTCTACTCTGGATCGCTAAAAACCGGCGATACCGTGTATAACCCAGTTAAGGGTAGGAAGGAGCGCATTGGTCGAATGGTGCAGATGCATGCAAATGACCGAGAAGAAATAAAAGAAGTATTGGCTGGAGATATTGCAGCTGCGGTCGGCCTTAAGGATGTTACTACTGGCGAAACGCTATGTAATATTGAGAACAAGATTACGCTTGAGCGTATGGAGTTTCCAGAGCCTGTAATTTCGGTTGCAGTGGAGCCTCGTACGCAGGCAGACCAGGAAAAGATGGGTGTTGCCCTAGGTAAGCTTGCGCAGGAAGATCCTTCGTTTAGAGTAAAAACCGATGAAGAGACGGGCCAGACGATTATCTCCGGAATGGGCGAATTGCACCTGGATATCATCGTTGATCGCATGAAGCGTGAGTTCAGTGTTGAGGCAAATATTGGTAAGCCGCAGGTGGCTTACCGTGAAGCGATTAAAAATATTAGTGATATTGAAGGTAAATTTGTTCGTCAGTCAGGTGGGCGTGGTCAGTATGGGCATGTTTGGCTTAAGTTTGAGCCCTTAGCGGATGGCGAAGAAGGTTTAGAGTTTGTAAATGAGATTGTTGGTGGTGCTGTGCCGCGTGAGTTTATCCCGGCAGTTGAAAAGGGTATCGCAGAGCAGATGCAAAACGGTATTCTGGCTGGTTATCCGTTGCTAGGTTTGAAGGCGACGCTCTATGACGGCTCTTTTCATGATGTCGACTCTAATGAAATGGCATTTAAAATTGCTGCTAGTATGGCGACTAAAAAGTTGGCATCAGAAGGTGGTGCGGTATTGCTTGAGCCGGTTATGAAGGTTGAAGTGGTAACGCCAGAAGAGAATATGGGAGATGTGGTTGGTGACTTAAATCGTCGCCGAGGTCTCATACAGGGTATGGAAGAGAGCGCCGCTGGTAAGGTGGTTAATGCTGAAGTTCCCTTATCTGAAATGTTCGGATACGCAACAGATTTGCGATCCGCAACACAGGGTCGCGCAACCTACGCGATGGAGTTTTTGACTTATTCAGAAGCGCCAAAAGCGGTTGCAGAAGTGATTATTAATAAATCGTAGTCTTAATTAAACTAAAGTCGGTAGCATAGAAAAAGGGGTGTAACCGTGGCTAAAGAAAAATTTGAACGTAATAAACCGCACGTTAACGTAGGTACTATTGGTCACGTTGACCATGGTAAAACAACTTTGACAGCAGCGCTAACGCGTGTATGTGCAGAAGTATTCGGTGGTGAGAAGGTTGATTTCGCAAACATCGATAATGCACCAGAGGAAAGAGAGCGTGGTATCACTATCGCGACGTCTCACGTTGAGTATGATTCAACTGATCGTCACTACGCTCACGTTGACTGCCCAGGGCACGCCGATTATGTTAAAAACATGATCACAGGTGCTGCTCAGATGGATGGTGCTATCTTGGTTTGTGGTGCGACTGATGGTCCTATGCCTCAGACTCGTGAGCACATCCTTTTGTCTCGTCAGGTAGGTGTACCTTACATTGTAGTATTCTTGAACAAGGCTGACTTGTTGGCTGAAGACTGTGGTGGTGCAGGTTCAGAAGAATACAACGAGATG
>NZ_LWEY01001135.1:0-850 GCF_001634935.1 Oleiphilus sp. HI0043
AAAGGCTCTGTGAAGGGAAAGTAACAAATATTTACGAGATCACATACAGGGGGAAATAGGCTTTTTCTTTTTTTAAAGTGGTAATAGGGCAGCTATATCGCTTGAATTTCAGCAATGCAGCTTGCGCACAAACAACATAAACCATTACCAAATTTTGATGCTTCAGCACGTTGATTAGAGTTCAAGTTAACGGAGGCGCACCAACAAGGCTCTTCCCGAATACTAACAGTATTAGGTGGTATCATAGCCCCCGTTGAAAGGTCTTTTTTAATGACATTCAAGCATAGGTTTGCTTTGCCACATCTGGGGCAAATATCTTCTTTAGGGGGATGCAGTTCAGTCATAGAAAGCTAAACACCTAGGCAAGCCCTCGTTAAAATCAATTAACGAGAAGTACTGCCCTTTCCTTTACTCTTACGTGTTGAGTTTTTACCACGGCGGTTACCAAATTCTCTGGATTTGGTAATACGGGCTTTTTTAGCTCTCTGCTTCTCATTCATTTTGTTAGTCGGACTAGCGAAAGGGTTATCACTCGACTTAAATTCAAAACGAATTGGTGTACCTTTAATCTTAAGTACTTTCCTGAAGCTCTTCTCTAGATAACGTTTGTAGCTATCTGGCAGGTCATCAGTCTTAGATCCATGCACTACGATGATAGGCGGATTTGATCCCCCCTGGTGAGCATGACGAAGCTTGACCCGTCGGCCACGAACAATTGGTGGTTGGTGATCAGATACTAAATCTGAAAGCAACTCTGTCAAACGTTTGGTCGGCCACTTATCGAAAGCAGATTTATAACCCTGGTCGATAGACTTATATAAATCCCCCACCCCGGTTCCATGTTTGGCTG
>NZ_LWEY01001136.1:0-1762 GCF_001634935.1 Oleiphilus sp. HI0043
GCATAGAGGGAATGCAAACCCAGTTCTATATCATTGGTGTTTTAACTATTCTTGCGATTCTAGTGACCTTCATATTGGGCTTCGCTTTATCACGAAACATTCTTCGCTCAATTAATGAATGCCTGGCTAATTTTGGTGAAATCGCGAGCGGTAACTATCGAGAAGATATCCATGTCAGTGGTAATAACGAACTAACTGCATTGATGTGTTCACTTAAGTCTATGCAGATCAAAATGGGCTTTGAAGTAGAGGATGCGATTGCTGTTGCTAATGATGGTAGTCGTATCAAGCAAGCCTTAGACGTTTGTAATACCAATGTAATGTTGGCAGATGATCGAATGAACATCATCTACTTGAATGAGTCTGTTCAAAAGATGTTTAAAGATGCTGAAGCGGACTTACAGAATGACTTGCCAAACTTTGATGCCGATAGTTTGCTGGGTGCGAATGCAGATATCTTCCACAAAGACCCAAGCCATCAGCGTGCGGTGATTGAAAATCTTAAAGATACCCACCAGAGTCGGGTGAAAACAGGTGGTCGTGTGTTTGACCTGATGGCTACCCCGGTTATCAATGAGCAAGGGCAACGTTTAGGTACAGTTATTGAGTGGAACGATATCACTGAAGAGTTGAAACGCACTGAAGAAGAGCGTCGCGTAGCCAATGAAAATGCCCGAATGAAGCAGGCGCTTGATAGTGTTTCTGCAAACGTTATGGTTGCAGATGACCAGCTTAATATTATTTATATGAATGATGCGGTTGTTGATACTTTGCGCAATGCCGAGAAGGATATTCAAGCAGAGCTAAGCAATTTTGCTGTTGATAAGATTATTGGCAGTAATATAGACATATTCCATAAGAATCCAGCGCACCAGCGTGGCATGATAGAACGGATGACTGCTGAATACTCTGCAGATATTGTGGTGGGTGGTCGTAATCTAAACCTTGTTGTTAACCCGATTGTTAATGATGAGGGTGAGCGCATTGGTACGGTCGTAGAGTGGGATGATCAAACTGAAGAGCTAAAACGATTGGCTAAAGAGCGTAGTGTCGCTAATGATAATGCGCGTATCAAGCAAGCCTTGGATAGTGTTTCGGCAAATGTCATGGTGGCCAATGCCGACCGCGATATTATCTACATGAATGATGCAGTGATATCGACCTTGCGAAATGCAGAAAGTGACATTCAAAAAGACCTGGGTAATTTCAACGTCAATACCTTGTTAGGAAGCAGTATTGATGTCTTCCATAAGAACCCCTCACACCAGAAACAATTGTTAGAGAGCCTGACGAGTGAGTATTCGGCAAGTCTGAATATTGGTGGCCGTAATATGGACTTGGTTGTGAACCCTATTACAAACGACGATAACGAACGTATTGGTACGGTTGTTGAGTGGGCTGACCGAACTAACGAAGTCGCTATCGAACAAGAAATCGACCGACTTGTTTTTGCGGCGGCAAATGGTGATCTGTCCAAGCGTCTGGACCCTGAAGGTAAAACAGGCTTCTTTGCTAAGTTAGCAGAAGGTTTGAACCAGACTGTTGGAAGTGCAGACTCCTTCTTAGCTGATGTGGGTGAAGTTCTGTCTGCATTATCAGAGGGTGATTTGACCAAGACAATTAGCAGTGAATACCGAGGATCTTTCGGTAAGGTTAAGACAGATGTGAATGCGACGGTGACCAAACTTACCGAGATCATTACGCAGATTCGTGAATCCACGTCGATGGTTCACGAAGCCGCGAACGAAATATCGCAAGGTAA
>NZ_LWEY01001137.1:0-859 GCF_001634935.1 Oleiphilus sp. HI0043
GTATATTTTTGGTGTTTCATTTATTTTAATCAGGGGGTAATCATCAAAGTTATGTTGCTCAATGCGGTTGTTCTGTATTGTGATTGAATGACCTAACGAAGCATTTAATCCATAGAGAATTCCGCCTTCTATTTGAGCTGTCACTGAGTCTGGGTCGATAACGGTGCCGCAATCAACGACACAGTGGATTTCCGTAATTGTAATGCCTTCTTTGTTCTTGTTTAGCAGAACTGTTAATGCAATATAGCTTCCGAACCCTCTATTAAAGGCGATGCCAATATATTCTCCTTTGCTAAGATGCCAGTTCCATTTACTTACCTCTTTTAACTTTTCTAAAAGCCTCTTTGAACGGTCATCGTGTCGAAGTAAATTTTGTCTAAAGAGAAAAGGGTCTGTGTTTTCGTAGTGAGCTATTTCATCTATAAAGCTTTCAGTTGCAAAAACATGATTTGAATAGGCAACGGAGCGCCAAGAACCAATAGGGATACCGTGATCTAGCGTTTGAAAATAGAGTGACCGATTGGGAATATCGTATGGGAAGTCAATGGCACCACCACTTATTTTCCCCTCTGACGCCCCAGAAGCTGTGTGTCTCCAGTGAGTAATCTTCCCTTTGTCTATTTGGGATTCTATACGGTGAGATGAATAAGGTCGGTAGAAATCATTTTGTATATCCTCTTCTCTTGACCAGAGTAATTTAACCGGAAAGTTGAACTCTTTTGCAATGATGACAGCTTCGGTAACAAAGTCCTGCTCCAGTCGACGACCAAATCCTCCTCCTAAAAGAGTGGTATGAACTCTAACATTATCAGATATTCCAAGTTTACGAAGAACTTTTGAACTCCATTTACCAAGTTGT
>NZ_LWEY01001138.1:0-964 GCF_001634935.1 Oleiphilus sp. HI0043
GTGCGCAGCGTTGATTTAACAGTTTGAGCAACTTGTCTGAGCGCATCATCTCCTGATTGATGCCCATAGTAATCGTTATACTTCTTGAAAAAGTCGATATCCACTAAAGCTAGACTATAACTATTCTGGGTTCGTAGAGCGTGCTGTTCAGTATGTGTGAGATCAACCTCCATAGCGCGTCGGTTGCCGATACCTAGCAAGGCATCTTCAAGTGACAATAGTTTTAGCTCTTCGACATTAGTTTCCAGTTCTGCATGCCTGTCGATCAAGCGAACATATACATCGACTAGGTTAGATTGGGTCACAACACCAACTAAGTGTCCGGCATTGTTAATAACAGGGAGATGACGGAGTTTTCGACTACGTGACAGCATCAAGGCGTCTTTAAATAGACTATCTTCCTGAACACAAACAGGCGTAGAAGTCATGATTTCACAAATAGAATGTTCTGGGTAGTGAGCGTCTTTCAATAGCGTGCAAAACAGTTTGGTGATGTCACGCTCTGTGACGATTCCGATAGGTTTGTCGTTCTCGACAATAATCAGGCAGGAGCTACCTTGCTTTGACATGAGCGGAACCGCCTCCTTAATACAGCAATTCGCGTCCACGGTTGGTGGGCAGTCATTCATGAGTTCTTTGACAAGTATGTTAGTACTTTGGTGACCTTTCAAAAATTCATTCTATACTTTAATCCTAGGAGCCTAGCGGGAATAAGGCAAATTAATTACAGCAACTTACAAGCATCTTGAAAAGACTATTTGATGAATAGGTTCTTGATCAGAGTCAGACTTCAATTCATGAGTTCATGCTACCTTCAAAGTAAGGGAGCAGAGCCTGCTCCGCCAGGAGAGCAAATCCAATGACGATGATACGTAGTTCTAACGCTAAAATCTCAAACCGGCTCACCCGTTTTGTATCCTTACCGGTTCTGAGGGCTTTGTACGGCCTGGCTTTATCGTTAGGT
>NZ_LWEY01001139.1:0-1688 GCF_001634935.1 Oleiphilus sp. HI0043
TGCCATCATTACTCCTCCGGTTAACGCGGCGTTATATTTTTTAAACACTGTCACTGTTCAATATACAAGGAAACTAATAGTGAGTAATTGCCCATCTTGCTCCAAAAAGTTTGGCTTTATGAATCTGCTAAAGTCATCAAACCCCATGCGTATCAAATGCAGTGGCTGTAAAGAAATAATACGCATAAATGGTTTTCACGCTCTTATAGCTGTTGTTATTACTTTACCATTAGCGTTTTTAGTTTTAGCTGCTGTAGCAAAGGCAACTGCTAGCGGGGGTATAGCAGTTGCAGCGGCAATATTTTCAGGCTTAGTCGCTGAGTTTGTATTTTATAAATTGGTAATTTCTGGCAAGGTTAAATCTAATCTCGTAGCAAATGAAATATAACCAGGCAATCAAAGATCGCCCACGAAAGGGCCCGTGGGCTGGACTCGCTTTGCTGCGCGCCGCTCGCCCTTTATTGCGGCGTTAGGTTTTTATCACACAGTATCGGATATGAAAATAAAACAATACCAAGTTGATGCCTTTGCAACCCGTGCATTCGAGGGAAACCCGGCGGCAGTATGTCCATTGGATAACTGGCTGAAAGATGAATTGCTTCAAGCCATCGCAGAAGAAAACAATTTATCTGAAACAGCATTTTTCGTGCCCACAGAAACTGGGTTTAATTTAAGATGGTTTAGTCCTGTTAAGGGGGTTGATTTATGTGGGCATGCCACATTGGCAACGGCTCATGTCATCTTTGAAATTCTTGGTCATACTGAACCAACGATTATCTTTGAGACGCGTAGCGGCAACCTTTGCGTGGAAAAGGATGGCAATCAACTAAAAATGGATTTTCCGGCGCTAGCACTAACTCCTTGTGAGGTTTCCGAAACTTTGGTTAAAGCCATTGGTGTGTGCCCCATTGAGGTATTGGTCGCGGATGATTACGTAGCTGTGTTTGATAATGAGGCAATCGTTCGAGCCATCACACCAACCCACTCTTTGCTTAGCCAACTCGATTTTCGCGGTGTAATCGTTACCGCACCGGGCTCCGATGTGGATTTTGTCAGTAGATTCTTTGCTCCTAAAATTGGCATCCCCGAAGATCCCGTTACTGGTGCAGCGCATTGCAAACTTGCGCCGTACTGGGCTGGTAAACTTGGGAAAAGCACTTTAAGCGCCAAGCAAGTCTCTAAGCGTGGTGGCAGCCTTACATGCGAAGTCAAAGCCGACCGAGTCATACTGTACGGAAGTACCGTAACGTTTATGGAGGCAGAGATTGCATTCGAAACCTAACAATGCCGTAAACTCGGAGGCATTTTTCGTTCGCGCTGCTCACTACAAATGCGCCGGTTACGGCTGGCGTTAAATGCCAGTAATCAACATATCTATCGCATCAATGATTTGGTAGCGATAATGTTCTAGAGAGTCTACTTCGGATTTCAGAAGCGTTTTAGGCACAGTTGTCATTTGGTTGGTAACGAGGACGAAATCCTCTCCTTCAATTCTAACTGTAGGACATAGCTTCTGAGCTACTTTTTCGTTAACTTTTTTCGAAGGGGTTAACGGGATAACTAGTCTTGAATTCAAGTCATTTAGTAAGTTGTTTTGCACATCAACAAAATAGGGGTATGTTTTTTTACTGCTTTTGTCTTTGTTCAAATAAAGCGTAAATTGGCTCATTAAAAGCTCCTGAATGAGT
>NZ_LWEY01001140.1:0-5736 GCF_001634935.1 Oleiphilus sp. HI0043
TCTCGGCACTGGCCCAGTTACTTTCTACCAGCTTTGTGCTCAGATCTTTCTTCTTGCCTTTTTTGATGTGATAGAACGCAAGCGGCTTATCAACAGCCATCACATAACCATTGGCTGCTGGGTGGGTAAAGGGCATTCTCAATTCCACTATGCCGCCTTTGCTTCTTAATAGGTCAGGGGTATAGATCATTTGAAAATGTGCATTCGCAGTCGATGCAATCGTTAGCCATAAGCTAATTGCAACAACCCATTTGGTTAATAAGAGTAATGACTTACTATGAATTTTCAATAACTTGCTCCGCCTAGAAATAAGTATCAGCCGGAGTCGAGAAGGGAAAAAGTAATAGGATCGGAAGACATTATTACCTGATGAAGCCCTCCGCAACACCTGTATAACAGATCATCAGGTTGGTATCCGGACTCATCAGCTAGGCGCTAAACGCACCTAATCACTTCACCTTCCCACAAGTTTTAAAAGGAGCAAAACCTTTTAATTCACCTGCAGTGGTATACGAAGCGATATAACCAATTTACCGTTGCGGGGGCAGTGTCGGGTTCATAGTTAAACTCACCGACTTCCCAAATTGAAAAACAGTTCAAAGAACGATGTTTTTCACTCATGTCGTTAAACATGACCTAAGATCAAGCGCGAACTGTACTCATTAAGAATTGGTCTGTCAATTGAAAACCTTGTCTTGAAGTGAAGATGTCTAGTTTCGGGACTCCTTAAAATTTAGTGCTTTTCAGTCAGGTTTGACATAAGTGCCAATACCTCAAACTGATACAAACTACTCACTAATTCGCTTTAGAGGTGTGCTTTGTAACATTTCCGGAGCAGACAAAAGGTAGAGCTTTGTGCTCAAAGCCTGCATTCAGTCAGAGCTGAAGTCGGCTGTTTTATCCTCATTTGAAAAATGTCCTCTGAACGTCTTACTTAGGGACAAAGTGCTAGTTTGAAAATTTCTGCTTCCTCATCATTGCAGGCGCAGACGATTACTATACGAAACGCTGCTTTTTGAAGAAAGGAAAAGAAATTCCCTACCCTGACTTTTGTCTAAATAGTCTATTAAACACAACGGATGAATACTTAAGATTCACAAAATTCAGTCAACCCCTTGCCCGATATATAAAAGTCATTTACAAACAATGTCAACCAAATCTAAAGGACTGGTTTTCCAATAAAAGGTGATGTAGGCATTTAAGAATAATAAAGATTGGCTATGTCAACGAAGATAATATCCTTTCCCTCTTGTGATTCTTAGTAATTAAATTGACTTTATAACGACTAACAAAACGAGGATGAATTAATGTCGCCCAAATTAGTATTTTAGTTGAATTTAAGTGAAACAAATCAAACTGAAGGTAGTTTCGATAAAAGTTTAGTACTTTAGTTGGAGGTATTCATCTAAGTGATTGAATCTTGATTCATGGAGTTTAGTAATTTAGTTGAACGTGCAACTTGTTTTCGGGTGAAATGACCGGCAAATACAGACTAACCGATTGGTTTTATTAAGCTTTAGGCTTCAGAATTTTGGTTCCAAAATCAAACTTCTCGAGATTTTCCGCTCTCAGCGCGTTTTTTGGCGCTTGTTTGAACATAGACCGTGTCAGTGGTAGCCATACTTGAATGCCCCAGGTCTTCCGAAACATCCTTAAGGGCGCGGCCTCGTTCAATCTCCATGCTTGCGCCTGTATGACGCAGCCAGTGAGGTGAAACATCTTTGAAAATTTGCGCTGCTTTCTCTCCTGATCGAGACCTCATAGTCTCGTAGGTTTTATCGAGCACCTGATGGACAAGACGCGCTAGTTGTCTACCACTCATACCTCCAGCCCCACGAATTTTCTCCACAATTGGTTGCTTGTCCTGTCTACCAGGCAATGCAGGCAAGCCACGCCATAGCCGATAACGTTCTAAATAAGGCAGGAAGCTATCTGGGACAGAAATGTCGCGAATTTTCTTTCCTTTACCGTATATCTTGAGCCACCAGTTTTTCTTATCGTCTTGCCAAAAGTGGCTCATAACAGGTATCCAGTCGTCACGCTCAGCTAATTCAGAAATTCTCAAAAACATTGTTTTCATTGCAGCCAATAAAAAAATATTCCGCTCAAAGAGTGAGTCTTCGTCAGCCATTTTTTCAGCCGTAATTAGTAGTAAATCCCATTGTGCCTGGTCTAGCCGCTTTGTTTCTTTTACCTGTGCATCCTTAACTAATCGCTTACAGTCTTTTTTTGCAAGACCTGCCGGATTTCCTAATGCTATTTCGCTCTCCATTAAGTGTGTGTAGAAACCGCTTATAGCAGAAAACATGGCAAGTATAGATTGCTGTGAAGGCCTGTATTTCTTTTTATCAGCATCACTACCTTCGGCTATATATCTAAAAGGCCTCCAGCTTTTATTAAATTCGTACAGACCAGCAGACGGTACAAATTTATCCACATTGGCTAGACCTATCCAAGTTTGCGGTGGCTTAAAGAAGAACTCTGAATAATCAAGTAAGTCATTCTTTCTAAAATCGACAGCAGGCTTTTCTGCCACCAAAAAACTCCACAGCAAAAATTTTTCTATGTCAGAACGGAATCTAATGTAAGTATGCTCAGATTTGTTTCTGCCAAGGAAAATCAAATACTCTCGCGCCCAATCCCAGTGTTCACGGCACCACTTAGGGTTGTCGTTGAAAAACTGATCTAGCTGTGGGTAATCACGCCAGTCAAAGTCTTTAAGCTCGTTGTATGCTGGGAATAAAGGGATTGATCTTGGAGTTGCCATAGGACTTAACGCTTTATGAGTAAAGACTAGATTAACTCATACACTATGTCCAATAATAGATCTTATTGGACACTTTAAAGATTAACTGTACAGCCTGGTCAGAAAAATAACGACGGACTGATTTCGAAACGTCTTGAAAGTTTTTCAATATGCTCTTTAGTAAGTGACCTCTTCTCGCTACATATCATAGATACTGAACTTTTCGGGCCAATCTCATTTTTAAAATCTGACATAGTTAAGTTATGCTGATCCATCAGCAATCGCAACATGGATGCGCCTGCATCTTTAGACTCGATACTAGTGTTAAAATCATGAAACTCAGGGGCTTCTTCTTCATACGCATGAATTTTTGCCCACAAGACATCAATAAGAAGCAAGTTTGCATCATAGTCCTCAATAAGTTCATCCATAAGCAAAAGTGCCTCTTGATGATCTTCCTGTGAATGTATACCAGCGATAAATGGCATCTCACTCTGTAATTCATGCGCAAGCTGTGTAATGTGTTGTATGTTCATTTCAGCTCCTTTCTTCTATAACGGTTTGTGAGCCGATCATACTCTTTATGGTCGACAATGTATTTTACGTAAACACGTTGATGGCGGAACTCAATGAATGCGATAAGTCTTAGGTTATTACCGCCTAAATCAACTACCCACCATTTATCTTTGTACTTAAAGTTATCTAGCGACGGCACTGCCTTTTTTAGTACGTGATGATCTTTAAACTTCCCACTCTTAAGTAGTCGATAAAAATCTTCTATCGCATTGGCATCGTTTGGGTATTTCTTGATAGCTTCAACGAATATACCTCTGGCAATAACATGCATAAAACTTCCATTAGTTCGCAATATGTGAACAGTGTAAGGCATATGGCTCTTGTTCGCAATATGTGAACCGGGGCCATTAATATTTTGTGTCTGCGCCCTACTCTTTTGGAAAACTAGAACATTGGCCTTGCGGGTAAACCGTTCATAGGATCCAAGAAAATTTTTCTCGATATCTTACATTACCTAAAAGAGGAAAACCGACATAACGCGAGCATCGCTTTCCATGCCTATTTGCCTGGCTTTTCTTATATTACAAAAGACCCGAAAGCCGACATAACACTTTGCTAAGTTGGCTGATCATTCTTTATTCGATATCCTTGTGTCATCAACACAAGGATTGAATCGACCAGCTTTAACTAAACACTTTTCTGTTTGAATTCTTCTAACTTTTCATAAGCCAGTGGAGGCATATTATTAGCTTCCCCATGCTTACGTCTAGAGTTATAAAACATTTCAATGTAATCAAAAATATCTGCTCGTGCGTGCTCTCTTGTTGAGTAGATTTTCCTCTTTACTCTCTCACGCTTGAGAAGCTGAAAGAAGCTCTCCGCTACTGCGTTATCATGGCAATTTCCTCGCCGACTCATACTCGCTTTAAGGTTGTGAGCGCTTAGAAAGTCATTCCATTCGTAACCCGTAAACTGACTGCCTTGATCAGAGTGTATTAACACCTGGTTCCGCGGCTTTCTTCGCCACACTGCTGCAAGAAGAGCTTGAGTAACAAGCTCGGATTCCATTCTTGAGCTCATAGACCAACCAACTACGGCACGAGAATATAAGTCCAGTACCACAGCAAGATAGAGCCAACCTTCGTGAGTTCTGATATAAGTAATATCAGTCACCAAAGTTTGGTTTGGCATGGCTACAGAAAACTGGCGATCTAATACGTTGCTTGCGACGATTGCGGGTTTGCCGCCATAGTGGCCTCTATGCCTTCTGTAACCTACTTGAGCCCTGATTCCTTCCTGCTTCATCAATCGTGCAACGCGATGTTTGCAGCAGGTTTCACCTAAGTCACGCAGATCGCTCGTTACTTTCCGGTAGCCGTAAACACAACCACTTTCCAACCAAGAATGCTTGATAAGCCCTGTCAGTCGTTCATCTTCAATCTGGCGCTTTGACTTGGGCTGATTCAGCCAAGCATAAAAGCCACTCCGCTGAATAGAAAGCGTCTCACACATCAATTTGGCAGGGTAATTGTTGAGCCTTTTTTTTACGAACGCGTATTTTTCTTTGACTCGCCCGCGAAAAATACGGTTGCTTCCTTTAGGATGTCGCGTTCCATCGTGACACGCTTAAGCTCTTTTTCTAGCTGCTTAATTTTGTTTTCGTGGTCGAGTTGTTTTTTGTGTTCATCACTATCTGGACCATGCACTTTCATCCAGTTGTAGAGCGAACTGGCAGTTATACCAAGCCGTACAGAAACGCTAGAAACTGAATGGCCATGTTCGGTAACTTGCTTAACTGCTTGGATCTTAAATTCTTCGGTAAATCGCTGAGACATACTTTCTCCTTAATACACATAATTATAAAGCAATTAAGCGTCTAAAGAAGGCTGGTCGATTCAGATTGCTAATAAGCATAATACGATTGAACCTATTACCAAGTTTTGAATATGCCTTGTTTTGTGATTAAAACTATCGATGGCTTCGCTTATTTTCGAATCTGTCTCTTTACTAGTGACATCAATATCTTTGTTACTAGCAACTTTAAAAGCAAATAAAACAACTATAAAAAAGAACAATACTGGGAAGAAAATGCTTTTGAAAGATGGCTCAATATTAGCCCAATCAATTTGAAAAGCTGCGTATGCGAATACTGCGATACCAGACACAATAATGATTACGGCCGCCAATCTATTATTTACTTCCTTGTTCAGCAAAATTCAGATTACCTTTTACGTATAGACATAATGACTCCCCACGTCCCAAAAGAGTGCTGACCTCCTATCGTGGGTTAGCAAAGCCAGAGCCATAATATATGTGTCATACCATATAAGCGGAGGCCAGCACCATGAAAAACAATACCATAATTTTTGTCGGATTGGACACCCATAAGGAGTTCACCGAAGTCGCATATTGCGAAGATCAACGAGGCTCAGAAGTAAAGCATCTTGGAAGAGTTTCTTCAGCCAAAGTATCAC